>JACCTF010000634.1 GCA_013812565.1 Pyrinomonadaceae bacterium
CCCTGACAATCCTCGCAAAGACCAAAGATGCGCAGTGAGTGCTGAGTGGTTTTGAAGTGATGTCTGGCGGCGATAGCTTCTTGAATAGCTCTGAGTTCAGCGGAGAAAAACTCGATATTGTTGCCGCATTCGTTGCAGATCATATGATCGTGGTGCGGGAACTTGTGGTTGCGCTCGTAGCGCGTCAATCCATCACCGAAGCGAACTTCACGCGCCAGTCCGGCTTCTGTCAGCAGTTTGAGCGTGCGGTAGACGGTGGTTTGACCAATGCTCGGATCTTTCACTTTAACGAGGCGGTACATCTCCTCGCTTGATAAATGATCCTCTGTGTTGAGAAAGACATCCACAATCAGGTCGCGTTGCGCGGTGCGCTTCAGCCCGGCGCGCTGGATATGACGCTGGAACAGTTCTTTCTCTTCTATCATCGGACACACAGTTTTGTTGAGGCGGCGTCGCAGCATAGAAGTTTGAGGATTTTACACCAGCCCAAAGCTTTCTGTGAAGGAGATGGACGCTTGTGCCGCGAGCATGTTATCTTCTCGCCCACATGGTGCCGGGGTGGCGGAATTGGTAGACGCAACGGACTTAGATAATTGAGCACGCCGGAGGGAAACGCCGGCGTGAATGGAGTCAAAGTCGGTGAAACCTTAACAGTTAAAACTGCTGGTAACGCCGAGCTAAGGCTAGCGAAGCAACAAGCTGGCAAAGTGTAGAGACGAGACGGCTCCCTCCTAAACATCGCCCAGCGCGCTGCACGGAGAAGGCATCGTCCAGACCACAAACTGCACTGCTCACAGTTGTAGGCGGCGAAAGCCGTAGTTGGTAAGAAAATCCGTTGGCCCTGCGGGCCGTGCGGGTTCGATTCCCGCCCTCGGCACCAGTCAATCCTCTGTAGGTTGGTAATCTGCCAACTTTGCATTACCGATGTAAAACCGTGCGCTTCTATTTAACCTCGCGTAGCGTGCCGACATCAGCAAAGAGTCGGTTCAGCGCTCGTGCAAGGTCTTCCCGGCTGATTGTGAGATCAACCTCCGAGTGTTCCTGACCGAATAGAGTTAAAGCAAACGCGCGATAGATCGGATCGGAAAACGAGTATCGACCGGACCCGGCGTCGTGACGAATCAACGCTCCACGCTCGTCGGTCTGAAGTTGTTTGAGGTAGAGGGTTAAATTACCGCTTGGGTAGTCCGGCAAGCGCTCTTTTATCTTCGTTAAAATCTCAGCCGGGGTCGCGCCATCTTGCTCGCATTGCAATAACGCTTCAAGGATCAATCGCCCGTTATTGAACTTCCCTTTGCGGAGTTGACGCAAAGCTTTATCGAAGCTTGACTTGAGAGTGTCTGATGCATCCTCGAGATACCGGTCCAACGCTTTTTCAAGCACCGCCGTCGCAATCTCGGCATGACGCGGCAGCGTTTCATAGATGTCAGCCGCGAAGCAGATATTCAAGCATAACTGATGGCATACCGAAGCGAGTCCACTGGAATACATCACAATGCCGTTCTTGACTCTTGACGACAGGGAGAAGTTAAGCAGCGCCTCTCCCTTCTGGGGTATTTCACGAATTTCCACATCAGTCATTAACGGCACATAGATTTCAGCTATTCGGTTCCGCATCTCCGCATTGTACTCGACGACTTGACGCGCCGTGCCGACGGCCCCGATAGCGATGATCTTTAGGAAACTGAATTCATCTGACATGTCCATGAAGACTTTCATTACCTGGGCAAGCTTTCGCTTTTCCGGCGGCTCGATTTTATGAAAGTCTTCAAGCACCCAACAGCAGCGCGCGGTGCCGAGGAATTTTGCGAGCGTCTGCGGCGTTAGTTGCGGCGGCAGCACACGTTGTTGGTTTGTTTGCTGTTCGCTTGAGATTTGCGCTCCCGCCTGCAGCTTGATGCCGACGTACTCGGCCTGTAGCGACGAAGAGACGTTGCGCTTTGCGGCGTAAACCTTTTCGGCGTCATAAAAGTTGTTAAGTTGATCGAAGGCATCGAGCAGAAGTTGCTCAAAGGTTAACCCGGAAATGCACCTTGTCGTGATGTGGTTCTCGTATAGTTGATGCAGCTTGTTAACCAGCAGAGTCGTTTTGCCGGAGCCAGAATGGCCGTAGACGACCAACTGCTTTCCCGGCGTGCGGAGCGCGGCAACCAGCTTATCGTTAATCACTTCGCGCTCGACGAAAGTGATTCTCGCTGGCTTGGTCGGAGTGAACACATCCTGCGCGCTATAAAGCTCCCCTGCCTTTATCAACTTACCCCCTGTCAATTCGGTAATCACCCGACATTAACTTCATCCTGTCGATAACTTGACCATCCGGCGCTAGCCTTTCTACAATTGTTTGCAAGCTTTACGCAAATCTGGTTGTCACAATCGACAAACTCAAATTCACAAAAAAGGGGTGAAAGAACATGGCTAGCAGCACTGGAAACACTGGAACACAAGACACACACTATAATCTGGTCAGCATTCTGTATCACGCGCTTCAAGGCGCAGAGACCTACGATCAATACATTCAGGACGCCGAGCAGGCCGGTAATCAAGAACTCGCACAGTTCTTCCGCGAAGTGCAGCAACAGAACAAACAGCGGGCTGACAAAGCCAAGCAACTGCTCGCAGGTGAACTCGGTGGCGGCCAGAGCCAAAGCGCATCACGTTAACCATTAACAATCTATACCAACTCTTCAAAGTGAAGACGCGAGAAACGCCTGCTGCGATGAACAGCAGGCGTTTCACTTTAGCCTCAGAGTTTGAACTATTCTTGAGCGCTCCTCCTCAGTATTTCGGAACGCTCGGATCAACCTCGTTTGACCAGGCCGTAATGCCGCCTTTGAGGTTTGCGAGTCGTCCTGCGAAGCCCGCTTTCTGCAAAGCCTCAATTGCCTTTGCGCTTCGTCCGCCCCCCTTGCAGTGCATCACGATTTCG
>JACCTF010000659.1 GCA_013812565.1 Pyrinomonadaceae bacterium
TCCTCCTGAAATCGTGGAGCAGTGTAGCGCAAAACGTGCCAAAATCAGGATGTCAAAGAACAGCGATAAACATTGGATCAAACCTCGACTTCTGCTACTTTAACTCCACTCGAATCCGAGTTGACCCTAATCAATTAACAGGCGACGTGTACTATATGAGGCAAAACGACGGACGTGCCCGTCCCGGAGACATTCATATCATCGGCACGGTGCTCAGAGTGCGACTTTAAGACTCAAAGAGTCGTAGTGAGCTTTACCGATGTCGGACCCTGTTTTAGTCTGTAACCGATGCTTCCCGTCACGCGTAAGAATGGCTCCCAGCCAAGGCGCGCTTCAGGCGAGATAACAGTAATAAACTGACTACTGATATGTATGCATGCAAGTAGAGCGCATCCACCTGGCATGAAAGTTCATCTCCCGATTATTCCCACATCATCCGCACGCCTCCTGCTTCTTGGTGCGCAAGGACTGTTGACTAACCCTAGTCGCACGCCCACAACCGCCGCTCTGCAAAACATCATCGAGCAGCTTGGCTTCGTGCAGATAGACTCCATCAACATTGTCGAGCGAGCGCATCACCTAACCCTTGCCAGCCGCCTCGACGGCTACCGCCACGATCACTTTACCCAATTACTTGAGACGGAGCGCAGCCTCTTCGAGCACTGGACACATGACGCCTCAGCGATCCCGACGAAGTGGTTTCCCCACTGGAAACCCCGCTTCGCTCGCGGGCGTGAGCGCATACGAATGAGCGCCTGGTGGCGGAAGCTGATTGGTGAGGAGCCGGATAAAGTTCTGGATCATGTGCGCGAGCGCATCATTAGCGAGGGCCCTCTGCGCTCGCAGGATTTCGAGCATGAGCGTCGCGGCATATCCTCAGCATGGTGGGGATGGAAGCCGCAGAAGGCGGCACTGGAGTTTCTATGGCAGACGGGCGAGTTGATGGTAGCGCGCCGCGTAAACTTTCAAAAGGTATACGACTTGACGGAGCGTGTGCTGCCCGAGTATCACCGGAAGGCTCAGCCCACTGAAGATGAGCATGTGGAGTGGGCGTGCAGCACCGCGCTGGAACGCCTGGGGCTTGCAACACCGAAAGAATTAGCAGACTTCTGGGCGGCCATCACACCGGCTCAAGCCCGAGCTTGGAGCGAGGAGGCGGCCGCGAAGGGGCGCATCGCAGCGGTGCTCGTGGAATCCCTCGACGGCGTGAAAGTCAGATTGGCATACGCTGTGATCGATTGGGAGCAACGATTAAATAAACTCCCTGAACCGCCGGAGATGATGCGCCTGCTGTGTCCCTTCGACCCCGTGTTGCGGGATCGGGCGCGGCTGCATAGGCTGTTCGGATTCAACTACCGCTTCGAAGCGTTCGTGCCGGAACCGAAGCGGCAATACGGCTACTACGTACTACCGATCCTCGAAGGCGAGCGCCTTGTGGGACGGATTGACCCCCGCTTCCACCGCGCCCGCGGCGTGCTTGAGATGCGCCGCGTCTTCTGGGAACCAGGCGTCAGGGTGACTCGCACACGCCGCAAGAAACTCGAAGTGGCTACTGAGCGACTTGCCCGACTAATCGGCGCTGCCGGCGTCGAATCCGATTTCAATGAACTCTCATACAGGGTCTCTAAATGAAATGTGGGTTTGAGATTCCAAAATAAGAAAACAGAACTTGAAATCTACGAATCATCTCGGAGAACTATAATTCAAGGTTGACTCAGTAAGTAGGCGTGATCGGTGGCAGGCATCGGAGCGCTCACCTCTCCCACACAGAACCGTCCGCGTAAACCACACGTTTAATGACCACCTTCTCACCTGACGCGCCGCCACTCATGACCCTTACATCGACAACGCCGTATGGTGCCGAGTCAGTTTCCACCGTCACCTTCTTACGCTTACCCGAGTCGATACCCACCTTACTTGTGAAACTGCGGCTCAGCAATTCTTTATTCGTGCCAGGCTCGACGAAGAGATAATCCCACTCTACAATCTTCACCTTCTTCGCCCCGGCATTCTCCAACTCAACACTATAACGGTAGCCGACCCCGCCCGCCGCACCCGTTGGCCTCGTCCTGCCGGGCTCGGGTAGTCGCCGCTGTCTCCGCGCCTTAAGTTCTTCTAAGCTCTCCACCGGGTAGTCTTTGCTTCGCGACCCGAGCCTCCGCTCAACAGCGATCTGCCGTTCGAGGCGCATGTCCTCCGCACGCTCGGCGGGGCCAGTATCGGCACGGGGCAGACCCGTATCTAGAGACAGCCTACTGGGGCGGTATTTAGCCCAGCCGAAGCGGACAACTTGAAGACCGGACTCGCCGCCACCGGCAGGCGCGACTTGAGCCTGCGATAAGCCGGTGAGCGTGAGTGAGAGCAGGAAAGCGGATAAGTATTTCACCATACTGCGATTGTACCTCTCACGACGAATTATACGCCTAACGTCCTGTTATTTGCCGCGGGTGATTGCGGAACCAGTCATCTCAGCGTGCTGATGCACGGCCGAAGCTCAAGGTGTGATGACTGAAGAACTCGGTTTACGATCCCACTCAACCCCACGCCCTCCGGCTAACTCTCGATTGATCTACTACGCTTCATCGGCGCTATCAAGCGGCGTCACCGGATCTAAGAACAACCAGCAGAATGTCCCCATAAAATAGATCGCGGCGGAGACATAAAACGTCACGGCCCAGTTATGATCGGTCCACACTAGAATATAAGCGACGGCAACGGTGGCAAGACCCTGAGCGAAGTTGCCCATCATATTCATGCTGCCCGAAAGTGTCCCGGCATATTTGCCGCCAACGTCCATGCACGCCGCCCAGGCGGTCGGCAGCGCAAGATCGTTAGAGAAACTAGCGAGTCCCATCATCATCATGGCGAGCAAGGGATCTCCGATGTAAAGGGACAGGATCAGGCACAGGGCCGCCCCGGAACACCCGACGGCAGCCAACAGGCGCCGGGCTTTCGCGATACTGCCCATCCACCGCGCGAGATGCGTTGAGATATAGCCGCAGAACAATGAACCGATGCCTCCAAAGAACAAGGGAAGGCCAGCCAGCAGTGCTCCTTTTTGCAGGTTCACGCCGCGAGATTCCTGCAGGTAAGTCGGCAGCCACGTAATATAGAATACCCAGCCATAACCCACGCACATGTACTGCGCCCACAGCAGCCAGACGGTTTTCGAGCGCAAAAACCTTTTCCAAGGCACCTTCCCGTGCCCCATAGTGATGGCCGAAGCGTCGGGCAATATCGCCATCTCCCCGGCGTTAACGCTTTTGTGCGTGCGCGGATCATCCCGGTACCACCGATAGAAGAAGATCGCCCAGACGATGCCAATCAGCCCGAACAGTTCGAAGGCCCGCCGCCAGGAAACATACCCCAAGATAAAGGCAACTAAGAGCGGCGTGAACGCCCCGCCCCAGCGCGCACTAAACCACATGATCCCTTGCGCACGAACGCGCTCCTCGGCAGGCAGCCAGGTGGTGAAAGCTTTCGTGAGATTGGGGAAACAGCCTGCTTCGCCCGCGCCGAACAGAGCACGGGTGATGAGCAATTGGCCCAAGTTCGTCACCCATCCCGTAGCAGCGGTGAAGATTGACCACCAGACGACCACGCGCATCAGAACTTTGCGTGCGCCCATCCAATCACCCAACCAGCCGCCGGGAATCTCAAACAATGCATACGCCCATAAAAACGCGGAGAAGGCCCATCCCATCTGAACCTCGGTCAGTCCCAACTCCCTCCGTATCGTAGGTGCTGCCTGCGAGATACAGACCCGATCAATATAGGTAATGATCGCCAGCGTGACGGCGAAAATAATGACCCAGTAGCGTGCGCGCGTGGGGTGAACAAGATCGGTTGGGGCGGCTAAAGGTGAAGCGCTTTGTTGATCTGGATTCTCTATAGCCGTCACATTCAGGCTTGCGCGGTGTGCCTTGGCTTCTTCTGTTTTCATAGAAGCTCTCTCCTGACGAGACATCGCATAGCAACGTTCCTAGTGCAACTTTAAGAAGCGTGCTTTACAAGCGGCAGTTCACCACAGAGGCACAGAGATTACACAGAGATTACACAGAGGATGCACAGAGAATAACCGTTCAACTCTGTGTGCTCTATGTCTCTGTAATCTCTGTATTAAAACTGACGTGCTATACGCTCAAGTGAAGATCATTCTACTGCGCGGTCCAGCCGCCATCAATGAACAGTGCGCTGCCGGTGACAAAGGAGGCCGCGTCGGATGCCAGGAAGACCGCTGCCCCGACGATCTCGTGCAACTCGCCCCAGCGATTCATCGGAATCTTCTCAACGAACGCTTTGTACTTGGCCAGGTCGTCCAGAAGTTGCTTGTTCATGTCGGTCGCAAAGGGGCCTGGGCAGATGGCGTTAACGGTGACGCCTTTCGTCGCCCACTCCAGAGCCAGAACGCGCGTGAGGTTCAGCAGACCTGCCTTGGACGAAGCGTACGGGGCGCGTCCCGGAATGGCGATCACCGACAAGATCGAGCCGAGATTGATGACGCGTCCCCAACCCCGTCGGCACATGCCGGGGCCGAACGCCCGCGCACACAAGAACGGGGCTTTTAAGTTTGTCGCAATCACAGCGTCCCAATCAGTCTCGGAAAGCTCCTCTACCGAACCTCGGATGTTGATCCCCGCGTTATTGACCAGGATGTCAACCGGGCCGAGAGCGCGCTCGACTTCCGCCGCCAATCGCTCGACATCAGAGGATTGGGACACATCAACTGCGACGGCAATCATACGGCGATTTGTGGAAGCGGCGATCTCATCGGCTGCCGTCTGACATTCGGAGAGCGTCCGGCTGGCAATCGCAACGTCTGCGCCCGCTTCGGCGAGCGCCCCGGCGATCACCCGACCGAGACCCTTCGCGCCGCCGGTCACTAATGCGCGGCGGCCATTAAGATTAAAAAGTTCAAGTACGCTTTTCTGCGGATCGCTAGACATCCCCATTTACCTAATCCTTAGAGTCCGAGCGTTTGTTTCGCGTAAGCTGCGCTGCGGCGAATGTTTTCATCTTCGATGGTTAACATGGGCGCGTTCGCGAGATTACTGATTCTAGGTAACGATCTAGTAGAAACTTTACTTAGGAGCGAGGTCTCGAACTTCTGGATACGAATCGTGTCGCGTTTCTCATAAGTGGCCCAGTAACCATCTTCGCGGTAAGGTACTTTCAATGGGTCGCGTGTGATCATCTCCAAACAGAAATGCACGTCGCGTCTGGCCTTACGTAGAATCTCGACGATTTTGGCTAATTGAAGAAACCCATCTCCGAGCGGAACCTCTGACATTTCAAATCCAAGATCATACGGCCTGATCGCCATGTCTTTGAGATGAGTGGTCACCACAAAGGGCGCGAGCTTTTGGGCCACCTCGATTGAATCTTCGAGCAAGGCGAGGTTGTTCCCGAAGTCAACACAGGCTCCCAGGTAAGGGCTGCTGATGCGACCGAGCATCTCCGCTAGTTCGTCTGCCAACCAATCCTTGTGGTTCTCGATTCCGATTAGGAGCTTGTGTTGTTTGATCTGGGCTTCTACTCGTCTGAGGACTTGTTGCCAATGCTCCACAAACTGCTTCCACGTTTTCATCTCAGCGAAGTTCTCATAACGACGTCCGCTGAGAAATGCCACGCGCAAACGCGAAACACCGAGACGTTGGGCTACACCAGCGGCTCGCGTAAAAGCCTCAGGGTCTTCCAACGTCTTGCCGCTTATGGAAAGCTCTAGGAACATCTCCTTTCCTTCGAGCGCGCCACGAACTCGCTTCAAGTAATCCGCTTCAGTGGAAGACAGTTGAGCGATGTCCATCTGACAACCATCGCTGCCGAATGATTTACAAAGATCAATGAACTTCTCGGCGGGGAGGGCTGGCCCGCGGTTCGCCATTGCTTGCACGCTCTGACGCATCCTGATCGGAAACGACGTGTAAGCGATGCCAAAACTTTTAGGGGCAGGAACATTCTTGGTGTTGAGAGTCTGGGCAATCGTCGCAGTGGAGATGGAATGAAGAAATTCCCGACGAGAAATTGTCTCCGCTCTTGCCGGGTCAGACATCTGTAACGGGGGTGTGTTCATCGCTACGTTAACTCCGGGGCAAAGTGGCTTTAAGTTCCCGATCCCAGGGCGAGCGGTACTCCTTCGTCAACAACTTCGAGGCTTCCGGGTCACCCGTGATCTCCTGCCTCTCGGCATTCCACCGTATCGTCCGTTTCATCTTCATGGCGATATTAGCGAGGTGGCATGAAACAGCCGTCCGGTTGCTGTTCTCCAAATCGGAGATGGGCTGCTCGCGCGACTTCACGCAGTCGAGAAAGTTGCGCACGTGCGGCCGGAACTGATCTTTCACTTGCTCAAAGCCGTCGCTCTTGAGCGCCACTGTGCGCGGCTGTGGATTTGGTTCGTTGCGCCGCGGGGCGGTGAACTGCGGGATCTGATTCTCCGGGGGAATTGACTGATCAGGAAAAACTTCGAAGCCCGCTCGGTTGATTCTTAATGTCCCCTTCGTTCCGCAGAATTCCAAGCCGCCACGCACACCGGCACAGACTTCACGCTGCGACCAGTTAACAACAAATTCCGGGTATTCAAAGATCGCCTCAAAAACATCGGGCGTTTCGCCGATGCCTTTCAAAGAGTAGCGTCCTCCCATTGCTGAAACCGAGCGCGGAGACGCATTCATGGCCCATTCGACGACATCCAGATCATGCGACAGCAGATTAGTGGTTTGCCCGCCGGAGTAATCCCAGAACCAACGGAAGTGATAAATACAGCGACGCTTGTCAAAAGGTACAAAGGGCGCTGGCCCGAGCCACATCTTCCAATCTTCTTCAGAGAGCGACTCGGTTCCGACCGGCGCGGTGAAGCCCGGCATGATATTACGAAAAGATGCGATGCGGGCGTTTCGCACTTCGCCGATGTGGCCGCCGCGAATGAGTTCGACGCACTTTTTGTAATGCTCGCCTGAGCGTTGCTGGGTGCCGACTTGCACGACCCGTTTGTAGTGTCGCTCTGCTTCGACCATCCACTGGCCCTCACGCACCACGTGCGTGAGCGGTTTCTCCACGTAGACATCCTTACCGGCGGCGCAGGCCATGATGGTCATGAGGGCGTGCCAGTGGTCAGGTGTCGAGACGACCACGGCATCAATACTTTTGTCCTCCAGCATCCGTCGAAAGTCTTTGTAGCGCGTGGGCCGCACTCCACTGGTCGCAACTCCTTCTTCGAGTCGCGGCTCGTAGACTTCGCAGATGGCCGCTACCTCCACGTCCGGCTGGGCCATGAAGTCCAGCAGGTGGCGCTT
>JACCTF010000667.1 GCA_013812565.1 Pyrinomonadaceae bacterium
TGCACCTGAGGAGCAAGAGAAGCTTCTGCGACTGCATCCGAGTGCCTTCACGCCAGCAAACGGGGCGTGGGGACGCCGGGGGAGCACGCTTGTCCGTCTTGAAGCGGTCACGGCCGCCACGCTTCGCCCGGCTATCTCCACAGCTTGGCGGAGACGCGCGGCTAAGCGCCTGATTAAGCAGCCAAGAGAGGCCTGATGCGCCGTTGTTCCCAACATCTAACCAAGGCGATGCAGCGAACCGCTGGCCACACCGCGTTCTAGCTTCCAATGACTTCCACCCTTAACCAGCAGCGACACGCGCCCTCGCCAGCGGTCGCTGATCTTGTGTCTCGTTAGATGGTGAAGCGCATATTCCCTGATGTGGCAGCAGAGCAAAAACCTCGCACGTGCCTTCAAGCGCGAGTTGGCTGTCTATCGGCGAGTTCTTGCCGACGCGCGAACTCCGCTCGTGGCCAAAATTTTTCTGAGTCTCGCCGTCGGCTATCTTTGCATGCCGTTCGACCTGATTCCCGATTTTATTCCAGTGCTCGGCCACTTGGACGACGCTATCATTGTTCCGGGGCTGGTTTATATCGCATTGCGGTTTGTCCCACGCGAGCTGGTCGCGGAGCACAGGACGCAGGTGACACGCGAAGCAGGCCAGAGGTAAGCTCTTCGTGCGGCCACGCCAACCATTAACCAATCGATGAAGCTGACGGCGGGAAGCCTTGCGATTAACTTCTGAGATGGCTACGACGCTTTCCCTGCCGGCCACGCGCTCTCCCTCCCGCCGCAGCTTATCTCCGTCTCGTTAGATGATGCGCGCGCACACCGTGGACGACACCACTGCAGATATATCTGTGTGCGCGAATGCTCACTTCCAGATTGAGCCGTGCCTTAGCTGCCCTACCGCAGGTTACCTGATCGTAAGTCCACGAGTCTCCGTTTCGTCGTTGTCTCAGCTGTCATCGGATGCACAGGCGTCGCTCGGGTTTACCCTCGCTGCTGCCACACGGGCGATCGAAGTTATTGTTCGCCCAGAGCGTGTTTACTGCCTTCTTTTCGCCGAGGAGACGCACTCGGTACATTTTCATTTATTCCCGCGATCGGGCTGGCTATTGTCTCAGTATGCGCGTGCTCATCCGAGCGATAGAAAGGTATCGGGGCCGCGGCTCCTCGATTGGGCGCGCCAGACATTCCGATCTCCCATCAGTGCCGACTATCACCAGACCACTCAAGCCATCCTCCGTGCAATCGGCCGTAACATCTAACCAATCGATGAAGCTGACGGCGAGAAGCCTTGCTATCTACACTTGAGATGATCAACACACTTTCGCTGCGGGCCACGCGCTCTCCCTCCCGCCGCAGCTTATCTCCGTCTCGTTAGGGTGCGCGGCGCGCCGTGACCATCGAGTATCTTGCTGATCGTTGTGAGTTCGTTCCAATACTCGCACAAGGGCTGTTCCGCGAGTGGGGTCACCTGCGCGCCGGCGATACCGTGAAGGATCAGGCCGCCCGCATTCAGCGCTCGTGCGGCCACAGCGAGATTCCCACAGCGTTCGTCGCCGCCGCGGGCGATCAGGTGCTCGGTTGCGCCATGCTCGTCGAGCACGACATGAGCACTCGCCCGGAGCTTTCACCCTGGCTCGCGGGAGTTTTCGTTCCATGCGAGCATCGCAGACGCGGGATCGGCGCGACGCTGGTCGAGCGAGTAGTTCTGGAGGCACGCGCGTTGGGCGAGCCGCGACTTTATCTTTACACGCCGGGTCCGGGCACATTGTATTCGCGCCTCGGTTGGTCGGTCGTCGAGCGCACGTACTATCGGCCCTTGTGGGGAGAGCAGGAGCTCACGATCATGGAGTTGGCCACGAATGCACGCTAACCAATCGATGAAGCTGACGGCGGGAAGCTTTGCGTTTAACTTTTACGATGATTCAAACGCTCTCACTGCGGGCCATGCGCTCCCCCTCCCGCCGCAGCTTATCTTCGTCTCGTTACGTCTATGAAGATCGTCCTCACTGCATTTGCGACCGTCTTAGGCGGCGCGTTGGCTCTGGTTGTGGGTCAGATCATCATTCGCGGTGGTATCGAGCCCGCGCTTAATCTCAAGCGACTGATCGGTACGATTGCGTTCGCGAGCGTCGTCGGCCACCACGTTTGGCTAAACGCCGCCAGAGTTCGAATGGCACGACTACTACTCGAGATGGGTGAGCCTCCGTTCGCGCGCTCTGAGATTCGGCCTTCTCAACAATACCAAGCGGATGACTCAGCAGAACCGGACTTAGAAGAAGTTCGTTGGGATGTGACCTTCTGGGTTGCTGATATACTCGAGCCGGTGGTCACTTCTGAAATCTCTGGGCACGACTGGATAGAGATTTATACATCATGTGATTGTAGTGAGCAGTTCCTCGTCGTAACCGACGAGGACGGCGAAGACTTGTTACTTAGCGTTGCGGACATCGATGTGCTCTGTGGATTGGAGATCGATCGCTACTCCTCTGCACAGCTGGGGTCGTTATCGCGCGTCGTCGTCTACAAGGAAGTCTAACCAGGCGATGCAGCGAACCGCGCCCCGCTCCGATGTGTAGCTTTGGTGTAGTTAGTTCGTCCAGCTTGCAGCCACGCGCGCTCTCGGGCGCGGTCGCTGATCTTGTGTCTCGTTAGATGCTGAGCACGCGAACGTTTCCGGCAACGCTGCTTTGCTTGCTTTTGCTGTGCGGTTGCGTGCCCGTACCACGTACCTACACGAAGCAACAACTGCTGGGTGAATACCGGATTCAGTATTCATTCGGGGTGGACACGCTCATCCTCGACGCGAACAACACATATGAGC
>JACCTF010000679.1 GCA_013812565.1 Pyrinomonadaceae bacterium
TTTGCTCTACGCTTCCTTCAGACCCCACCTCACGATGACGCCCTTGCGTTTCGCTAACCCTTCACCTCCATCAGGTTGGGTAGAGGACTTGCACCTCCAAACTGTTGAACATGCTCGGCACACTCGGGTAAGGAGACGACGTTGCCGCAGCCCCCTCCCCTAAGCTCGACTTTATCCATTTACGCCGCATAGCAGAGCGTATCTGTTAAGCGTTCCACTAATGAGCGTGGGACTTTTATCATGTCGCTTGTTGTTTGCGACATCTGAAAATGGTGATGGCTCCACAAATAGCGTCTGACATAAGCAATCGTGTCCGAGAAGGTCGCGACCTCTTTGGCGTACCATGCCGACTGGCGCACCGGCAGTGTGTTGGATTCAACCAAGCGCGCCGCCACCAACGTAATGATCGAGTAGAGCGCCAACAACGCGGGCGTCGTGCGCGCAATCGCTTTGTCCGACCATTGTCGCTGCGTCTCAATGCCAAGATGCGCGCGGGCTTCCTCAAACGTCACTTCGAGTGTCCACCGGCGGACGAACCACGCGAGAATCTGCTGGGGTTCAGTCGCGACGTTCGTACACAAAAAGGCTTGCGCGTCGAACTTCTTGTGCGGGTCTCTGACCAGCACCCACCGCAGTGGCACGACCGGCTTCCCCGTGTGATACCACACGCCGGTGCCCGACGTGATCTCCACCGTGCGTTCAACTTCCCCGTACCAACGGGCAATTGTGACGCCCTGCCACACGGTCTGTGCCGAAGCCAGCACGGCCGTAAGTGTCGGCAGTCGCGCGCCCTTCTTGCGTGGTCTCCCCATCTGCCCAGCAACTCTCTCCGGCACCGGCTCGTACAACGCCGCATCCAGGCGCAGGCGGGTCGTCACCGTGACTTCGTTGCGCACTGCGTCCAGGAGTTCAAGTGCCGCAAAACTGCTGTCGCCAACCACCACGATCTTACGCTGTGGCAACCACCGCTTGACTACGAGCAGCATCTGGCGGGCGCGCTCGGTCAGTTTCTGGTGCGTGCGTCCACGCTCCTTGTAGTAACGCTCGGAAGGGCACAAGCAAGTCAAGAAGGGCAGCGCCCAGATGCGTCCGGCCCACGGGATGTCCACCAGCAACATCAAGCAGAGCCACCGCAGTCCACTCGCTTTCACCATGTGCGAACGCGAGGAGCGCACCGGATCACGATAAATACCTTTCGCTTTAATCCGGTCGCCACGCCGTCGCTCGATAGTGTCGTCGATACCCATCACCAGCACACCTGTGGGAGCGAAGGCGGCGACCAGCAACGAAAGCAAAATGCGGCTCGCCGCGAGGCTCGACCAGAGCGCCCGGTTCAAGACGCGATGATAGTTCTGGAAATCCGCTTCATCGCTTCTGCCCATGACGCGCAAGGCGGAGGTTACAGTCCGCTTGCCGGGAGCCAGAATCGCGCCCATCAGCAGCACTTGGACGTGCTGAAAGAGGGGCTTGGAAAACAACGGCGCGAACGCTACAATCAGCGTCGTCAGTTCGAGAGGCAGTGTCGGCATTGGTCACCTACTTTTGGCAAAGTGGTCACCAGCTTACGCTGCCTTTCGGTTTTTGTTCAAAGATCACAAATGGATAAAGTCGAGCTTAGAGCGTGTTTGGAAATTGGGAAAGGATAGGTTGGATATGGAAAACTGTGGTTACTATGAACAGAAACCCATACCCAACCGACCTTTCCGATGAGCAGTGGCAACTGCTCGCACCGATGTTACCACCACCATTTCTTGTTGGTCGCAGAAGAAAAGTAGATTTACGCGAAATCGTCAATTCGATCTTCTATGTCAAACGTGCGGGTTGTGCGTGGCGATTGTTGCCGCACGACTTTCCGGTTTGGCAAACCGTTTATTACTACTTCCACCGTTGGCGCGATGCCGCGTGGTTCGTCAAACTCAATGATGAACTTCGCACCCAAGTACGCATCACCGAAGGCAGAGAGCCTGACCCAAGTGCTGCCATCATTGATTCACAAAGCGTCAAGACAACCGAGCAAGGTGGCGCCAAAGGCTACGATGCAGGCAAAAAAGTTCATGGACGTAAGCGTCACATCCTTGTTGATACCACGGGTTTACTAATCATCGTCCGTGTCTTAGCCGCCAACATTCAAGACCGCGACGGAGCCAAGTTGCTCTTTGAAGAAATCAAAGACCGGATGCCACGCTTGTTTTTAATCTGGGCGGATGGCGGCTATCGCGGCAAACTCATCGCCTGGGTTGCAACTAACTGCTTATGGCTGCTTGAGATCGTCAAACGCAATGACGACCTGAAGGGCTTTCATGTGTTGCCACGGCGGTGGGTCGTAGAAAGAACTTTGGCATGGCTGAGTCGCAATCGTCGGTTATCGAAAGACTATGAGCGTAGATGTGAATCGTCAGAGGCGTGGGTTTACATTTCGATGATTGACCTCATGCTCAAGCGACTCAGACCATGCAAAACTTGATTTCCAAACACCCTCTAAGACATCTACATAGCCGGTCGGCGGCACGTCAGACACGTCGAGAGTGTCGCCGGTGAGCAGTTCGTACAAGTACCACGCCCACCGCGCGAAGATACCCGTCGGCTCCTTACGCACCCAGTCCTCCATCCGTCTGCGGTCGAGCGCACGGAACGTCGCGTACAGCACGCTTAAATCGACGGGCTCGTAGCGCAAGGCGAACTTAAGATTGCCCGTGATGCCTTCGGGCGCGTACACCTGCGGATAATACTCGGAGACGATGCCGTCAGCGACCTGCGTTCTTCTCGCCCCCGCCACGATACGCGAGCGCACTGCGGGCGGTGGAACCTCGAT
Organism: Pyrinomonadaceae bacterium; assembly: GCA_013812565.1. Lineage (GTDB taxonomy): Bacteria > Acidobacteriota > Blastocatellia > Pyrinomonadales > Pyrinomonadaceae > JACCTF01. The sequence continues at coordinate 2,813 of JACCTF010000679.1, forward strand.
ACCCAGTTCTTGGATAAGGTACATGAGCCCGGCGGCCGTCGCGGAAGCGCCAGATTTGAGAGTGTCACCTTGCATCATAGAGC
>JACCTF010000714.1 GCA_013812565.1 Pyrinomonadaceae bacterium
GGTCGTGACCTTGAAAGAACTCAGCGACGTGGGCGTCGGCTTCGTCTCGCTCACCGAAGCGCTGGACTTAACCACCCCGACCGGGCGGGCGATGGCCGGGATGCTGGCCGTCTTCGCCGAGTTCGAGCGCGAGATCATGCGTGAGCGAGTGCGCGCCGGCATCGCCCAAGCCCGTGCCGAAGGGCGCCCGCACGGTCGGCCCCGCTCGGCGGCGCACAAGGAAAAAGAGGTGCGGCGGCTGTATGCGAAGGGGCTAAGCAAATCGGAGATCGCGCGGCGACTGGAGATCGGGCGCACTTCCGTCAGGCGCTTGCTTTGTCAGATCACAGCGTCCGCTCAAAAGTAGGAGGAGAGATGTCATCACCGGCCACGAATAAAGAGACGATCTATCAGCTCAAGATCACGCTCGATGAGAGCAAGCCGCCGATCTGGCGGCGCGTGCTGGTGACCGGCGACACCAGCCTGCACAAGCTGCACTGGATCATTCAGGCGGCGATGGGCTGGACCAACTCGCACCTCCATCAGTTTATCGTTGACGAGACCTACTACAGCCAGCCCGACTTCGGCCTGGACGAGCATGGTGACCTGGAAGTTGAGAATGAAAGGACGGCGAATCTGGGCCAGATGGGTCTCAGGCCGAAAGATCGGTTCGTCTATGAATACGACTTCGGCGACAGTTGGCGTCACATCATCACGGTCGAGAAAGTGTTGGAACGGCAGTCCGGAGTGCGCTACCCCCAGGTCGTCGCCGGCAAACGTGCCTGCCCGCCGGAAGACTGTGGCGGGATATGGGGCTATGATGACTTTCTAAAGATCATTCAGGATAAGAAACACCCGGAGTACAAAGAGACGCTTGCTTGGGCAGGTGGCTCATTCGACCCAGAAGCCTTCGTCTTGGAAGAAGCCAATCAGGAACTCAGACGAGTGTTTCGTTAGTGGCTGGCAGGCTCAGACCGCTAAGATGAAGGTCAAATGGCCCATTTTCCGGCGAATCGTTGCCGTCTACCAAATAGGTTCACAAGTTGAAATTGGCTCCCATATATTGTGGAAAGTTCATCGCAGCTTTTCTATATCTTGTATGCAATTGAAATTTTGCACCAGAGCCACTTTTATAACGTTTGAGTAGTTTTACCCCACTTGTAAAAGCACAGGCGCGGCGTCCGCCCCCTTGTGTTTGTAGTAGATGGAAGCGGGCGCTAGCTTCATCCCCAGTGGATTAGCGCCTGTTTCTCTCTTCGAAGTAACTCTCACGCCGCGCGGCGCGTTCCTCACTTAACCGGTTAATAATTGCCAAGTGCTCGTTGATTTGCTGCTCCAGGCGCTCTGCCGTGATGAGGCCCGCACGGACGCGCCATTGCTGCCGTGTGCGCTCGGTTTCGCGGAAGAGCGAGTTAGCTTGCTCACGCAGTTCAGCGTCCACCCCCTGGTGCTTGGCCCGGCATGCACTCTCAAGCTGCGTCTCGCTGCGTTGCGGTAGTGTCACGACACTTTACTTCCTTGAGCAGTGGGTGTGAGTAGCAGTGGAGGAACCAAAGGGGGTTCCTATAACGCAAGGGAAAGAGAGAATTAGCAGGAGTTTCCAGCGCCCACCGTGGTGAGTAGGTGGCAAGCTGATAATAGCACAGGTGCGGTGTTCTCAAATACACCGCAACTCTCACGCAGTCGATGAAGACTGCGAGGAGCGAATGCGTTAGCACCCGCTTGGTTAGCTTGATTTTACACGCTTGCCGGTGAAGTCTCTAGAGAGGAAGCCATGACAGCCAACCGCTTTGTTCGTCGCATTCTCTGCCGGGCCCGCTCTATAGCAGTGGTTAGTGGCTGATCAATACTGATGGCCTGCAACAAAGCAAGCGTGCGCTCCGCTCGAGATCGATTGCCGGTCAAGATACATGGTACCGACAAATTGCCCCTGAGATCTTCAGGCACCTGTGGCGCGTTCTCATCGAAGACGACCCACGCCTCATCCGCGGCCAAGTCGGGATGCTCAATGATGTTGATGGCAAACAGCTTCATCTGACCTCCTGCCGGTTCTGCTGATCTGCCACGCACCGGAGTGAAGTAGAGTGAGCAGATAAAGGCTTCCGTACTTCGGCAGCCAAGAAGGTTTCGACTGCCTCTCTCGGCCAGCATCGATGGTGACCGCTCTCGCGGATTGTCACCATATCGACGTTAATGGTTTCTTCGTCCGTTAGTGGTTGCATCTCTGTTGCCACCGGGCAATGTAGAGGGTCCGTGTCGAACATCCACGCATCATCCGCCGCAAAGTTAGGGTGCTCGACGTTGTTGATAGTAGATAGCTTCATAAGACTTCCTGTTAGCTCTGGATTTGGTGTTTGAAAAACGGAAGGAGTAAGAAGCCCCGCTACGCTCTCCCTTTCGCAGCAGGGCCTCTGCTATACGGTCGCTTACTGCATGGTCCAACAGAAGCGACCGACCTGTTGTAACTGAAGCGCAGATGTTCGGACTCGGTGCGGCGAGTCCGTGAAGCGGGTGAGCGCTTCCATCTGCGCTGGTCTCTATAACAAGGCATGTGCCAAGTGAAGGTGTGCGCCCGCTCGATAGCAGAAAGCGTGGAGATGCTTGAACTTAGAAGCGCGAGTAGGGCGCCGTGTCTGAGGAGGCGCGGCAGAGAAGGGGCACCATGACCGGTCAAAGTGATGAAGGATGTTCAGTTTGCTAGTAGCCCTTGGTAGACGCCCCGCTTAAACTCGGCTTTGATCTATAATGCACCGCACGAATGGGGCGCTAGTATCGGAATGGGTGAAAGCGTGAGCCAGGTTAGCCGCTTGAATGGGTGCCTGTGCAGGTGGCGTGTAGGCCGTCTACTTTATGTTAGATTGCTGTCTCGTGTTAATTAAAAGTTGTCAGGAGGTACGCTGATGCGCAAACAGATAATCCCTCAAAGCTCACAAGAGTCCTCAAACCCTGAGCCTAACTGGTTTGACCTGGGACCCCTAGCACAGGTCGAGGTTACATCCGAGGAGGCCGCAAACCCCATCGAGTCAGCACTGATACCCGGCACCGGGGTGGGCTGGCGGGCGGCAGACTCTGGAGAGCAGGCGATTCACCTACTGTTTGACGAGCCGCAGAGAATTAGGCGGATTCACCTACTATTTGACGAGTTGATGGGAGGAGCGCGCACACAGGAGTTCGTGCTGAGTTGGTCACCTGGCGGCGAGCAGTCTTATCGAGAGATTGTGCGCCAGCAGTATAACTTCAACCCAGCTGGGGGTGTGACTTCCGAGGTCGAGGACTACGTCGTGGACCTCGATAATGTCGCGGCGCTGGAGTTGGTGATCATCCCGGATATAAGCGGAGGCCATGCCTGTGCATCGCTGGTGCAGTTGCGCCTCGCCTGACCCACAGGAGCTTGTATCATGGCGCGGGTGCGCAACCCAACAATTCGCTTAACCCGCCCGCCCGATAGCATAGACCTGATGCGGTTCGTCGGATTAAGCGCTGCCCTTCGGCCCCTCTACAGACAGTCTTCAACCACAATCCCTTGTGCTTAGAACGGTCTTGAAAAACGGGTGGTGAAAGTACTTTACGCTTCAAAGTGAAACGCTACATCTTGCGCTTTGGCTCCTGATTGGCGCGTCCTGTTTCATTATCAATTCCAGAAACATCCGTTACCGGCCTAAAGTTCGCCGTGCGCCACGAAGGTGGCAAGAACCAGTGGATGAAAGTTCCACTCAAGCAGTTGTCAGTTTAGCTTGATAGCTACCCGAGCGGTGAGTTGGAGTAATCCGACCGGCCGAAGCCT
>JACCTF010000723.1 GCA_013812565.1 Pyrinomonadaceae bacterium
GTATCACGGCGATCGCTTTTATGACAATAAAGCAGGTCGGTCTGCCAGCCTTCAAAGTTTCACCAGGTACTATTCATCTCAGTCGCGAGATTGCGAATAAGTCTCCGCAACAGGTGCTTCGCGAGCGTGCGCGCGATGACTCGCAAGGCATTTTTGGCTTCCTGAAAACGACCAACAAAACGTGGACGGTCACATTTAACGAAGATGACCCAAGTTCTCGATTTAAGATAGTTCACGAGCAGGAACTCGCATCAGGTGCGGCGACCGACAAACGTGATTGGACAGTAGTTGATCCGCGCTGCACGCGAGGGGAAGGTCCCATCCCTGTACAGTGTCGCTCGGCCTCCTGCGGAACGTGCTGGATCGGAGTGTTGGGCGGAGCCGAGAAACTCTCGCCGGTGGCTACGCGTGAAGCACGCAAGATTAAAGAGTTCGGTTACATCAGCACAGACGAGCCGCAGCCGATCATCCGACTCGCATGCCAAGCGCAAGGACTCGGTGCGGTGTCCATTGTACTTCCACCTTGGAACGGCGTCTTCGGCAAGTTCGTCTACGGGCAGCAACAGCAAAGCGGAGAGGCAGAGCAGTTGCCACGGAAGTAACGACTAGCCAAACATCCCATGTGATAGGGATTTGCGACCTTTCTATATGTCGAGTCTATAATGTCGAGTTCCAAAGCAACCAACGAAACCCTTGCGCCCCCTCCACTTCAACTGGACGGACGTGGAATGCCAGAGTGGGCATCGCTTGCCGATGTGGTCCAGTGGTTTCTCGACTACGACCGGCGCGTCTCAGCGATTAAGCACCCGTCAGTTGAAGAGCTTTTCCAATGGAAGCAGGAAGCGGATAAACCAAAAATGAAAGCCGTCCATCTATTCGGTCACGCGGAGGACAGACTCGCTGTCGGAATCTTCCAGGCGCTCGCCGCTCACAATACTGAAGCGGCGCTTCATGACTGGATAAAGCAGCTCTTGTGCGCGATTGAGGAGTCATCAAAAGCTAAAAGGGAGATTTCCGCGGCGTATAACCTTGAGACAAGCGCCGAAGCGCCGGCGGTACGGGAATCGGCAAAGATTTCAGCGCAGCAAGAACGAACGATCTTTCTCACTTCCTGCTGGCTAGAGACATTATGTACGGCGGAGGCGCGCGTGCTTGGTTGGATTTATCAACAGCTCTACAACAGACCATTTCATCCACAAAACTTCTAACCGAACGGCGAGAGAGGTAGTTAACAACGCTGTTCCCGAGGTAACTTGCAATGCCGGAACCTTCAAATTATTCAAACAACTCGCAAACGCTTGCGATGAACGTTGATGAGTTTTCATTCGAGACCGTCGAGCAAGTAAACGGTCTTGCCACGGTTATCCGCTTTCGTTTGCAGCAGCCGATGATCAAAGCCGGGGATGTGCTCGTTGTTTTATCCGGTACGGACATTCATTTCCACGGGATGATCTTAAACCTTGAGGACGGGTGGGCAACGGCGAGCGATCGGCGCGATTCCCTGCTGCCCGGAACCATTTAGTGATCTAGCCTCTCAGAAGCTCAGCCCACAGTCGGCATCCTTCTGTATCCGCCCGGGCGAAGTTCACCTCGAACATCATGCGATCTAACAATAAAGAGCCTACGTGAAAGCATTGCTTTCACGTAGGCTCTTTATTGTTAGGTGATAGATTCTGCCAGAGAAGGCAGAAACAGTGTAGAGAGAATTACGCTTCTTTGTTAGCGTTGCGACGTTTGCGAACTTTGGCGGCAACTCCTGCAAGGCCGGTGCCGAGCAGCAGCATCGTCGCCGGTTCAGGAACCGGAGCCGTTCCATTGATGACAAGCCGATGATCGTTGAAATCACTGTCGATGTAATAAGCGCGTGAGTCCTCGAATCCAACAAACAGCCCGCTCGGAACTTGCGAGTCACCTGCGAAGGCTGAAGTTATAGTATGGCGCAGTCCGTCGGGATTACGGGTAGAGTCTCCAGAAAAGAACTGCTCAAAAGTGTTCATTATTGAGTCGTTTACATCCAATCTGATGACGATTTCCTGCCCCGCGGGAACAAAGCCGATGTTCACAGCAGTTCCGCGCGCAGTGCCCATATTGAAGAACAACGGTTGGCCCCCAATAAGTGAAGCACCGCTTCCTGTATAAACGCTAAGGCTCCTAAACGCTGCTTCAGAGCCTTCAAAGTAAACTGTGTAGTTCTCTCCCGTGGAGATTATGCTGCTACCATCTGGACTGATAGGATCTGCTTTAGCTGAAGTTGCGCCAACCCCAAGCACCAGCGCCAGAAGTGCGAGGCTTGCAAGGCGGCCGGAAAGTGTGCGAATTGCTTTGGTCATAAGTTAATCTTCTCCCCTTAGAATCAAGGTCTTAGCTGTCATATTGTCTTCTACAAGTGTGCAATCCTACATGCACAAACGTTGTAGAGCGGAGGCAAGAGAGCAACGGTTACAAAGGGTGTTCCCGGCTTTGCCATCGGTCGTATTGTTAAGGCTTTTAACCAATCAACAATCTTAAGAAAGAGCAAACGTGGTTTGAATTCCAGAAACGAGCTTAACGTGATGTTCAGTCAGGGTCTTTCGCTCTGGCTTTACCTATAAACTTGTGACGGCAGATAGTTTCCAGAAATCAGCCGCATACGACATCGTGGAAGCGACAAGCCGTGAGGATGAAACTCTGATTGACTTGCTCCACCATAAGCGCATACCCTCGGCGGATTACCTTGCCATGAAGCGTGACCTAAAGGCAGGCGCATCTTGCCCGAATAGGTTAAGCGTCTTTGTCGGCCATAACACTTTCGCCAGAGGTACTCGATGAAGTTCAAGTTCACTTCCCTTCTCGCATTGTCTTTGTTTCCAGCGCTACTGCTCTCCACATCCCACGGGCAGCAGGCAACTTCAAACAATCGCCCTAATAAGCTTGGCACTCCGGCTCTACGCCAGCGCGAACAGCAGATCGTGACCGCGGCTGAGGCAATGCGTTCACAATTGATCGAACGGCGGCGC
>JACCTF010000725.1 GCA_013812565.1 Pyrinomonadaceae bacterium
GTATTGGCCGAGTTCAGCGCCCGTCACGGTTGTGCGGTTCGCATCAAAATCAAGCGCCTTCATGCGTTCAGATTCCGGCACAAGCGATAGGATTCCCTCGGCCTCGCGTCGTGTGAACGGAAGTCTCTGAATAGGCCCCGCTTCATCCGCGATGCTCTGCACGCGGGCGGACCTCACGCCTCCCGTGTATCCTAAACCGGTTGCCTCGCTCGCCTCCCCCGACCTAGAATTTCGGAAATCCACTTTTCTCACGGGCTTGAGGGCTTTGACCCGTTCGTCGGTTTTGTCAAACACCGGATCAGCGATAACCGCAAGAATCTTGGCTGCCGGTTTGCGCCCAATCAGTTCACGCCGCAACACGGCAAGTGTCGAGACGGACGGTAAGTTTACAACTTCGTGATCGAGCATTAGAGGCCACTGGTGAGCGCTCGGCGACCACTTCCTCTTTCTTTCGTTTGACTGCTCACTACCGTCCACCGGCTTGGGTAGCGCTGAGAACGGCACATAGTTCAGTGCGCCATCGCTGACTACCAGCAAGCGTTTTTTCCCTAGCTCAGCGCTTACCGGCTTCAGCAGCATCTCGCTCAAAACACCAGCCTCTTTCCAATAGAGACCATCAGCCTGAGCAACACGCGCTTGTTTCTCCTCAACTGTTTCAAACTTTACTCGCCGGTTGCGCGCCGTTAACAGTTCATAGACGTGGCGCGCTGCCTTCTCTATCTCCGCGCGCCGGGGTAGTTCAAAGCTCTTGATTGACGTGGGCGTCACCGCCCATAGGTAACTTCTCGTATCACCTAGCGCGTACTCTAAAAGCAGCGTCTCAGAATCCAAGACATGCTGCTGAATCTCTTTGAGGCTTAGCGGCTTGGGCTGCGTCAGCGCTGCGTAACGCGGACTACGCGCTTTGATCTGAGCTTCAACTTCTTGGTGCTGTGTCAGCAGTTCCTCGATCTCTTTTTTCAATTCCGCGATCTGCACTTCCGTCTGTTCACCGCCCATCAGCCGCGTCTGACGCTCCGCGCGAGCCGCGAGCGTCTGCTGCAAAGAGCGCCTACGACCGAGTAGCGCAGAATCCATCCCTTGATGAACATCGGCGCGGGATTCAGTCAGCATCTCCAACAAACTTCGCGCACGGGCACGCTCGCCTGCTTGAAGCGCCGTCGCATCGTATCCTTTTGCCGGGTCAAGCTGATGCAGTCGCATTAGCAGGTCAATGTATGTTTCAAAATACTGCTGCGCCGAAGCGAAGTATGACGCACGTAGTTCCTGGCTGAAGACGTTGGTACGGAGAGATTCGACGATGGCGAGGGCGGCTTCGATGTGCTTTCGGGCCGTGACGAGATCGCCGCGATTACCGTAGGCCTGCGCCAGTCGTCGGAGCGTCAAGGCTTCGACGCTCGGATCTTCAACGGCCCGACTAAGGGAAAGCGCTTGGCTGTAATAATCCAGCGCCTTCTGCTGCTCCCCTAACGAGTCGTAAACACACCTGAGGTCGCTAAGCGTGGTGGCTTCTCCCGCACGATCAACTATCGTTCGCCTGAGTTGTAGCGCTTGGTTGAAGTAACCGAGGGCTTTCTGCTTCTCACCTAATGAAGCGTAAACCACGCCGATGTTGTTGAGTGTCGTGGCCTCCACCCGGCGATCACCGACGACTTGTAAAACCGGAAGCGCTTGGTTGTAATAAAGCAGTGCTTTATTCCGCTCGCCTAATGCATCGTAAACATAACCGATGTTGTTGAGCGTAGTGGCTTCCAGTCCGCGAGCATTCACAGCTCGCATGATCGGAAGCGCTTTGCCAAAGTAGTCAAGCGCTTTTTGCAACGCGTTCAGCGACTTGTAGACCATACCAATGTTGTTAAGCGTGACCGACTCCGCTTGCCGGTCGCCGACGCTTTGCAAAATGGGAAGCGCTTGATTGTAATAATCGAGCGCCTTCTGTTTCTCGCCCATCGAGTCATAAACCAAGCCGATGTTGCTGAGCGTGTAAGCTTCCATCAGGCGCTCACCTACGCTTCGTAAAATGGGAAGCGCTTGATTGTAATAGTCGAGCGCTTTCTGCTTTTCGCCTATCGAGTCGTAGATCAAGCCAATGTTGTTGAGTGTTGCCGCCTCGCTTCGGCGATCACCAACACCGCGCAAGATAAGAAGCACCTGATTATGATAGCCGAGCGCATTTTGCTTATCTCCCGACGAATCATAAATCTTAGCGATGTTGCTGAGCGTAACGGCTTGTGCGCGGCGGTCGCCCAGCGATTCCCAGAGCGGGAGCGCCCTGGCGAAGCTTTCGAGTGCCTTGTGCTTGGATAAAACGGTCCCCTCCGCCAGCAGTTGCTGCCCCACGGCAAAGTATCTCTGGGCGGCAATGTAACTTCTATCTTGCGGTGTGGCAGGTCGCCTTTCTTCGATCTTCAATTCGTAGCTTCCGGTGGATTCCATCTTCTCAGGCGAACGCACCTCTAGCCGGTAGTTGCCGGCGGCGTCCGATACCGCCGCGAGAAGCTTCAATCCTTGTATGCCGTTCCCGTTGTTCGCTTCAGAAATATGCTCACCATCCGGGTTGAAGAGCCTCACTGTCACGTCGATACCGTGTTGGGCCACGGCAACGCGAACAAACTGATTTGAACTGAGATCAAGGCGATAGAAGTGAATTCCACCTGCAACAATCTCTCGTTTGATCGGCTTACCGAGTTCTAATAAGTAGGTATCTTGGTCGCCCTGCGCCGCCCTGTTTACGTTAACGACTGTTCGTGCGGCTTCTTTGTGGGAACGGGAATGAGCTAAGATAGTTGGTTCAAAGAGTAAGAGAAGGCT
>JACCTF010000738.1 GCA_013812565.1 Pyrinomonadaceae bacterium
GGACAAGCAATTGGCTCAATCCGAGAGCCAGGTTCCTATCACACTTCCTGAACTTGCTGAACCCATCACTAAAACCTCAGGTAAGGATAATTCTTCTGCTTCTGTCAAGGATGGCAGGAAGACTCTCGAGACGACACAACATGACTCAAACGAGGGAGTGGTAAAGCTTTCAGTCAGCCTTTATAACTTCGACATTCAGTGCCTAGACCGCATTAGGGACTTCATGCGGAAGAAGGGTGTGAGAAATCTTTCTGACTCTGAAGCCCTTCGGCTGGCGTGTCGTTCGATAGAGATCAATGACACTTTTTTGGATATTCATCAAGAGATGCAAAAAGAAGATCGTCGCCGACGCGGTAAAGAGTGAATCACGTAAGCAGTACATCCACTGCTTACTACGCTACTATAATACTTCAGTAAAGTAGGAAAGTATTGAACAGGTGACGTACTTCCCATAGCAGTTTAAGGATGCAGGTGTGCTGCCCCCAGAATGTTTGCATTGCTGGAGTTGCCGCCCGCACGAATGAAGAATAAGGGTCGGTACGATGCTCGCCGTGGCGAGCATAAGGTTCGAATTCTGAGTGCGGCTGCCGATGAATCAATTTTTCAATCGAAGCGTTAGCTTAATAGAACGAACTTGAAAATGCCTCAAAAGCTCGCCAATACACAATATCTCTTACGGGTAAGGATAATATCCTTCACGGGTAAGGGTAATATCTTCGATGGGTAAGTTGATTCATAACACTTCAGGTAGAATGTGAGCACAAGAAGTTACCCAACATCTTGTATTTACAGCAGTTTAGCTACATGGCAGATAATATCCTTGACAGGTAAGCAATGATGAGACTGACATTTGGTGTGCGAACAATGCGTATCTAGTTGATTTGTAATGGTTTATAGCCAAATCGGAGCATAATTGCATAGGTGCATGGAAACATTTCATCCTCCACGGGTAAGGGCAATATCCCTCACGGGTAGGCATAATATCTTCGACGGGTAAGGATAATATCTTCGACGGGTAAGGTAAGGTAAATACACGTTTTGATGTCGTAAACTTATCAAGGGAAAGCAGTTTACCTTCAGGTACTATAGTCCGAACTGAGGCTTACATCCGGGTCTTAGATATTTAGATATTAAGATCAGTTCTTTAGATAATAATTAACAAACGGTATTTGCCGATCAAACTGGCTCTGCCGAGACGCCACATCCGAGCATCAAGGAGGCGCTCGAAATGAGAAAAGGGAAACAACCAATTCCGAAGGACGCGAACAAGTCGGGAGACATTCCGCTCGTACTTCAGCCGCAATCTATCACTAGAACGCACCGCGCCTTCGGGCTGTTCCCGAGCGCGTTATTACTCTCCGGATATGGCGAGAGCGAGGTGGAGAAGAATCGCAGCTTCACGATCACCGAGAAGCAGGTTGGCGGCGATGAAGTCATCGAGCGCCGCTTCGAGATGTTCACGAAGAGCGAGATGGGGCTTCCGCGCGGGCGCGACCCGCACGTCCTCGTCAGCTTGTTGAAGCTGCTGTTCAGCAAAAATGAGGTAACAAACAGCGTGTGGTTTCGTAAATCCGAGTTGCTCAATCTGCTCGGCTGGACGGACAACGCCGAAAACCGTGCCGACATAGACGGAGCGATCTCTCGGTATTTCGATACGGCATACCGGGGCATGAGTCTGCAAACCGACTCGAAACGAGTCCGCGAACGCGAGCGCGTCCGCAGGTTGCTCATCGGTTACGATAAGGTGGACGAGCGTAAAGTGCGGCACGCCGCCGACAAAACTCCTGACGCGGAAGAATCCGGGCGGCTTTTCACGCGCGTAATCTTCGACCCGGACTTCATCAACGATTTGCGGAGCGAGGAACTGTCACTCTCGACCGACATCAACGTGTTGAGGGTGCTTAACGTCTCAAACCTGGCGAGCCGCCTCTACGAGGTGCTGAATTACTTCACCAACGAGGGCAAGCTCGATTTTAAGTTAGAGATCAAACAATTGGCGCACGAACGGCTCGGCATCTCGCGCAAGATAGCGGCACCCTCACAGTGCTGGCAGAAGATCGCGCACTCCTTCGAGAAGCTGCAAAAAGCCGATTACCTCACTTCATACGACTACGACGGCAAGACGGGATTCATCTCCGGTCAGATCAACAGAAAATTCGTCCCGCCGCACCAAGCAGCTCTGCCGCCGCTCCCGACGAATGACGAACGCCGCACGCACCTCAAGAAGCGATTCACCATGCTCGGCACCTACCCGAACGCGGCTTCCTCCGTCCTCAAAAAGCTTCCCGACGAACTGCTCGGCGAAGCGGAGTTGATCGCCGACCGTATCGAACAGATCAAAATCGACAACATCGGTAAGGGGAAAGATTTCAAGTGGGGCGGCTGGGCGTACAATGAACTGGTCAACCTACATGAGAATGGTTATATCAACCCAAACCTGCTCGACGGAACACAGACCCCAACCGAAACGTCAGAGCCGACCGTCGCCCCGGGCGCGGGCGACGTCCCTCTCAGCAAGCCGCCGAAGGTAGTTTGCGTTGATGAGAGGGCTGCGGCGCTGTGGTCACGCATCACAGCCAAACTCGCGAAGCACCTCTCTCCGCACGTCCTCACTACTTGGTTCGGCGAAGACGCGGCCACGCCCGTCAAGCTTGTCGGTCAAAATCTCGTCGTCTACGCGGCCAACCCGGTGGTTAAAGATTGGGTTAACTCCAACTACGCTGATATCTTGCGTGAGGCGGTGAACGAAGCGGCAGGGAAGAAGATTAGAGTGGAGATCGTCTGGCGGACTGATACTGATGAAGACGAAGGCGAACAACTCACCCTAAATCTTGCAAGATGAACATAATTCTCGCTCGCTGCCACCATGAGCCGATTCAAGCGAGGTTGTGACGATCAGTTTCTTCAAACTTCTTGATCTCTGGTTCCCACTTATTCGTAGAAGGAGGCGTCTGCTGCGGGTAGGTCCAAACAGCCGAGACGGCTATCAAGCAGATTGTCTTCAATAAGTTGAGTCTCTTGGACATCAATCACATCACTAAATTCAACGCTCGCCACGACGAAGCCAATCGATGGCGAGCCAACCAGGAACTGAGGCAGGTGGAGTGAGGCACACCAGTCTTACCTACATGGCTGTAGATGATCTTCCTGAAACATACTCAAGCGGCCGTCGGTAGATCTCCATCGTCAAAACTCTCAACTCTCTTCACTCGACGAGTTTGAAGGCATTTGATCAAAGCGCGCAGCTCCTGATCCGCATCCGGTAAGAGCTTGACTGACCTTTGCGGCTGCGGCGGTGAGACCAGCTTGAGGTGTGATCTTGGCGCATCATCAACTCTGAATCGACGTTCTTGAGGTAACCGACAGCTTTTCACTCGAGCACCTCCTGCTCACTGGTTAGCGGCGGAGATAACCTTAGTACCGAAGCCAGGCAAGTTCAATGAAAATCTTTGTTAATGAGGTCAAAGCTTGAACCGCTGCCATCTGTCAAGAGGCTCTTGTCAGCCTGGTGTGTTATATGCTACTTGACAGAGATCAAGCTGCCGAGGTGAAGGTCAGATGAACTTTTCGCCGGGACAATAGAAATCTACGCTGGACAGATCACCCGCACACTTGACCGCTCGCTTTTTTGCACACTTCAGGATCAGCTGACGAACCGGCCGCTGAATTCCACCCTACCCCTTGA
>JACCTF010000750.1 GCA_013812565.1 Pyrinomonadaceae bacterium
ATACAGGGTTATAGCATTCCCGCCTCCATTCTCTTTGTAAGCCTGCTTACATCGACCGCCTGGTATATTGTTACCTTCAAACTTTTTGCTGTGATCAAATCGATTGGCGCGGGGCAGAGCAAACCCACGCCGACAGAAGCTTGAAGCGTTAGGCGCAGCAATCACATGAAATGCGAGCAACAAGGCTGGTACTTCATTATGAACAAGAAGAAATATCCGTTAGAGTTCCCTGAAGGTGAACATCAGAACTGTCAGACCCTGACGGGACTTACACTGGAGCATCTGCCGCGTGATGGTTCCTTGGGTCGCATCAGGCGCTACCCGAACGGTGCGGATGTGTGGCAGCCGGACGACCGGCAGGACCGTCTCTACTTTTTACAAAGCGGCCAAGTGGCGGTGACGGTCAGCGATATGGAAGGTCGTGAGGTCGTGCTGCGCATGATCAAAGTCGGCGAGCCGTTTGGCGAGCTATGCTTCTGTGGACGGTACAAGCTGCGTGCGACGTTCGCCCGCGCTGTCACTGCCAGCGAAGCCGTTGAGATCGACCTCGCTGATTTCATGGAATTCTTACAAAGAGAGCGCGATGTGCTGGTGGCCTTTGTCTTTACCTTCTGCATCCGGCTGTCGGATTCAGAAAGTCGCCTCGCGATCCTCGCGCACAGAGGAGCCGAAGAGCGTCTAGGACGTTTGCTGCTGCATCTCGCCGCCATGCGCGGCGGCACGACCGGCGAGCCGCCCGGAGAGGTCACGCTGAGCGTGAGTCATGACGAACTAGCTCAGATGGCGGCGATGAGCCGCCCGCATGTCACGCTGACGATGGGCAGGCTCCGCCAGCGTGGACTGGTGCGGTATGAACGTGGTCGTGCGCTCGTCGTCAACGTTCCTGCCCTCAGAGCGCACTTCATCGGTGAATGATCGACGCGGATTTAGGTGACGCGTCACCTGATTGTCTGCGCGGTCGGCAGCTTACTCCGCTGGACCTGTGTTGACCCGCTCGCTGTCGTCTCGGCCCGCCGTGCCCCGCTGATCTTCGCGTAAACAGTTAGTGCCTGCGCAACAACCTGATCCATGTTGTAGTACTTGTAAGTCGCTAGTCTGCCGACGAAGCGCACACCCGGCGTCCGGTCAGCCAAGGCTTTGTACTTCGCATACAGTTCGGCATTCTCCGGACGCGGCACAGGGTAGTACGGGTCGCCTTCGTCTTGCGGATACTCATAGACGATGCTGGTCTTCGTGTGCTCTTGTCCGGTCAGGTACTTAAACTCATTGACGCGCGTGTAGAGGTGTTCGTTCGGGTGATTGATGACCGCTGCCTGTTGAAACACGGGGACGTCTACGGTTTCATACTTGAAATGAAGCGAGCGGTATGGAAGGTTGCCGTGGGCGTAATCGAAGTATTCATCCACGGGGCCGGTTTAGATCATCTCGCGGTGCGGAATCAGATTTTCCAGGTCGCGGTAGTCGGTGTTGGTCATGACGTGGATCTTCGGATGATCCAGCATCCGCTCGAACATGCGGGTGAAGCCGTGGAGCGGTATTGCTTGGTACGTATCTGTGAAGTATCGATCATCGCGGTTCGTTCTGGTTGGCACGCGCGACGTGACAGAGGCGTCCAGTTCCGAAGGATCGAGTCCCCACTGCTTACGTAAGCAGGTAGGAAAATGTTTTCCGGCATTATCGAAATCAAATTCTCCGTATATCAAAGGCTCAAACAATTTCTTTGTACCGAAATACTTTTTCCGATGTGTTTATGTAGTTGCGAAAGAACTTTTCGTACAGCTCGCGCCCGACTTTGCTCACCACCACATCTTCCGAAGTGCGCACGCGCTCTTTAGGCTCGGCGACGGACGCAAAGAACTCTTCGAGTTGAAATGAAGTCAACTGAAGCCCCTATAGTTGATTGATGGTGTCGAGGTTGATCGGTATGGGAAGAAGCCGGCCGTCGACGCTTGCCAGCACGCGATGCTGGTACGAGCGCCATTCTGTAAAACGCGAGAGGTACTCAAAGACCTCCCACGCGTTGGTGTGAAAGATGTGCGGACCGTACTTATGTACGAGAATCCCTGCATCGTTGTAGTGATCATAAGCATTGCCGCCGATGTGCGGACGCCGATCAACGATCAAAACCTTTTTGCCGCTGCTGCCTGCCAAACGTTCGGCGAGGACGCTTCCGGCAAAGCCCGCTCCGACAATGAGGTAATCAAACATCTGTGAGTCTCCTGTTCGACGAACAACGCCGTAGTCTCAAGCGACAAGGTTGCCCGCTCTATCAATCCCGCCGGTCACGGCAAGGGTGGCCGGTCTCTGCAAAACAGTCGGTCGCGTGTTCGTCGCGAGTGTCGTACGGCGTGCATCGATTACACCTTCAATCAGTTCGTCCATCCGCTGCCAAGTGAGATCCCAGGAGGTCTCGGCGAGGAAAGCATCAACCCGTCGCACGCGTTCGGCCGCGTCTTCATTCATCGCCGATTCAATGGACCTGACAAACTCGTCGGTCGTATCCGCGATGTGAACCAACTTCTGTTTACCGTAAGGTCGAACCACATCACGGATCGAAGTCGAGACCACGGGACGACCTGCCGCAAGGTACTCGGGAGTTTTCGTCGGACTGATGAAGCGCGTCGAGTTGTTGCGGGCGAACGGCAGAAGGGCGACCTCCCACCCGGCTAGGTAAGCCGGAAGGTTTTTATAACTTTTAGGGCCGAGGTAGTGGATGTTCGGACGCTGGGGTAGATCCGCCGGATTGATCTTTACGATCGGGCCGATCATTACCAAGTGCCAATCGGGGCGTGTACAGGCTATGCCGCTCAGCAGCTCAAGGTCCATGCGCTCGTCTAGCACCCCACAGAATCCGAGCCGCGGATGAGGGATGCCCGCTTGATCCGCCGGGTCTTCGGTAAGGGTTCGCGCTTGCGCGAAGTGCGCGGCATCGATGCTGCTCGGAAAAGCATAGACGCGTGGATGCAATTCGCGTTTGGCTTCGTAAAGACTTTGCCCGCCGGTAAACACAAGGTCAGCCTCCGCGAACAATTCCGCTTCACGTTCCTTCAGTGCGGGCGGCGCTCCCTTGAACAGGGATAGTTCATCCATGCAATCGTAGATGACGCACCGCGGTTTCAAATGTCTCGTGAAGTCCAAAGCCATCGGCGTGTAATACCAAAGAAGGTGCTCACCGATTTTGTGCTCGACAAATAGCTCATCGAGCAATCGCTGCTCAGTGGCGGCAATCTCTTTCTCTCTCAAGTTGTTCGGCAGATGCGGCACCACAACGCAAATTCCCCCGGCGCGTTCGCTCACCTCAAGCCGCGCCCTACCGTCTTCGCCAAAGATCGGCTCTTCGACGAAGAACACACGGTCCGCCCGCGCCGAGCGGGTCATCAGGTGTTGCGGTCTTTGATAAACAAAATCCCAACGCAGATGTGATAAGCAGATTAGCGCGCGTCGATCTGCAACAGGGTTTTGATCTTGGTCAAAACCTGCAGCTTCTACGATCTGATCTGGTGACGACCGTGCCCGCGTTCGCGGTTGTGTCTTCAAGGATATGCCACTGTGCGAACCATCTTTCTTCAAAGGTACGCTGGACCTGCTTTTGACTTTACCACTCTGCCTTGGTTCTTTTTCATAACGATAATGTTTCATGTATTTACCTTGTATCAGTCAGTCCTCAATGAGTTAATCGGGCGCTCAGGCGGAAAGCATCTTGCTCAACCGGACGGCTGCTCCACAGGGTAGAGCGGACTCTCCTTGCGCCGGGCTTTGTGCGACCGGCCAACCTTCAACCACCGGAAAACTTCCGCCGCCAGCAGCATGGCGAGCACCGGGGACACGAAGTAAATCCACAAGTCCATCCAGTGTCTCCCCGCTAACGCTGATCCGAACGAGCGCGCCGGGTTGAGGCTCATGCCCGAGTAAGGCGTCTCCACCACGAGGTAGACGGCGATCAACAACCCCGTAAACAATCCTGCCAGCTTTTCCAAACGCTCGGAGTTGATGGTGATCAACACCACGATCATCAAGATAAAAGAGATGACGAACTCCGCAAGGAAGGCGATTTCGCTGCCATGCTCACCAGACTTGGGGATGGTGGTCACATAGTGTATGGACGGATGCGCATAGAACCGGCCGAGGACGACTTTCATCAGTTGTGCGGCGGCGATCGCTCCGGCGAATTGCGCGAGGATGTAGAACACGGCGTCCCACCACTTGATTTCGCCGAGTCGGAAAAAGGCTGCGGTCACCGCCGGATTGATGTGCGCGCCTGAACGCTTGCCGATGGGCGAGTAGACGAGAAGGGCGATGTACGTGCCCATCACCAATCCGAGCGGGACGCGGCGCAACAGCGGACTATCCATCAGCGCCTTGTGTACGGGCGAGTCCGGGTGTTCAAGCAACGTGGTAACGAGGCTGGCGATGATGACGAAGCCAGCCAGTCCGGCGGCTTCCATCAGATAATCTACCCAGTGTTGTTTTAGCTTATCAATCATGTTACTCGTTTAGGTGTTATTTATCCGGCAACGAGTAATCCCAAGAATGGTGGTGTTTATTCCCATCGGAGAAGCGACATAACTTACAGCGTCTCTCCACATCAAGCCCGCTCTCGCCAATCCGAACATCAATGGCATTACACTAACAGATGGCGGAGAGTTGTTGCAGATTCGCTCAATCTTTACCGAATCTTTACATCCTCCTTATCCAATGCTTACATTCCCCTCCTACCCTACCCTTAACGCTGCCGATGACAATTGCCGCAGATCGGCCGGAGGTTTGTTGTGCTTACAAGCGTTACACATCCTGTGACCGCGGTTCGCGAAAACTTAATTCTTGCTCGATGAGAATGAAAGCGGGAATAAAAGTTACGCGACCAGGGATTTCAACTACAGACGAAGTTGTTAATGAAACCTCGCGACTTTGATCGGGTCATTCTTTGCCACACCCTTGCTAAACAGGTGAGCAAGGGTTTCCTTCAAAACGATCTTCGTCTCAATCAAGGTTATGACTCGCGCGTTGGATTATGCATTCGCACCTTAAGGAGGGTTTGACATGAGCACTGACAAGCAGCGTCCTAAATCCGAAGACATCCCTGGGCAGAAGCTTCCCTATCCGGCAAAGCAGTCGGATATGAAGCCACAGCCTGACAGCGATCTATCGAACTACCTGGCGGCAGGCAAGCTGCGCGGCAAGGTGGCTCTCATCACCGGAGGAGACAGCGGCATCGGTCGCGCCGTCGCCATCGCCTTTGCGATGGAAGCAGCGGACGTTGCGATTCTCTATAACGTGAACGACGAAGATGCCGACACGACGCGCCGGATGGTCCAAGCCAAAGGGCAAAAGTGCCTTCTGCTCAAACACGATGTACGCAACTCAGCCGAGTGCCGCACGGCGGTACAGCAGACAGTGAGCGAGTTCGGCCATTTGAACATCCTCGTTAACAACGCTGCATATCAAATGGCTCAGCCGCGCTTCGAGGATGTAACCGAAGAACAGTTCCGCCGCACCTTCGAGACGAACATCTTCGGTTATTTCTTTATGGCTCAGGCCGCGCTGCCGCACTTGAAAGAGGGAGATGCGATCATTAACACCGGCAGCATCGTCGGCCTCGTCGGCCATCCGATGCTCGTAGATTACACCGCGACTAAGGGCGCAATCCACGCCTTCACCAAGTCGCTCGCGTTAAACCTCGGCGGGCGCGGCATACGTGTGAACTGTGTTGTGCCCGGCCCGGTCTGGACGCCGAACATCCCGGCGACGATGCCGATCGAGGAGGTCGAGAACTTCGGCCACGAGGTCGCGCTCGGCCGCCCCGGACAACCCGAAGAGCTCGCTCCCGCTTATGTCTTCCTGGCATCAACGGATTCGAGCTTTGCCACAGGCAGCCTCGTCGAAGTTACCGGCGGCAAACTGTCGAGCAGCTAACAGCTGTGTACATTCTTATGGAACCGAAGCGGTTTTATATTTTCAAACAGTTCTTATTCGCGGGTGCAGGATCAAACGTGTACATCCGCACAAGTCAGAACAGTATGAAACCGAAAGGAAAGATTATGAAATATACCAATGTTAAGTGCCGTGCATTATCGACCAAATCGCCCCGGCTGCCCAGACTGCTTGGTGTGATGGCAGCAATCGCGCTCGTCGCTTGTCTCGCCCATTTAGGCACTGTGTCATTTGCTCAGCACAAAGATTCAAACGGCAAGATGATGTCAGGGATGAAAGGCCGCGTGAAGATGATGGCCGATCCGCTGGCTGAGAAGGCCGGATTGCAAAGCGCGACAGGTTATGCCGAAGTCGATGTCGATAAAGGAACGGTGGAGATCACGGTCATGCTGGCCGAGGGAACCTCGCTGCCCGAGGGAACAGTATTGGAG
>JACCTF010000752.1 GCA_013812565.1 Pyrinomonadaceae bacterium
GTCAACGATGTGCTCCAGCACTTTTGGCCCGGCGATTGATCCCTCCTTTGTGACATGGCCGATGAGGAACACAGGAATCGAGCGATTTTTAGCGAGCAGCAGAAATTGACCGGCGACTTCGCGCACTTGCGAGACCGAGCCGGGCGCTGATTCGATCTTGGAAGAGAACATGGTTTGAATTGAATCGACGATCACTGCGCCGGGGTTCATTCGCTCGATCTCGTCAAAGATGCTTTCCAGGTTTGTCTCCGCTAACAGATATAAGTTCGTCGCTTCGAGACCCAAACGTTCACCACGCATCTTGATCTGTCGTTCCGATTCTTCGCCGGAGACATACAGCACTGTCACCCCTTGCCCGCTCAGCTTATCAGCGACCGTGGCGAGCAGGGTGGACTTGCCGATCCCCGGGTCGCCGCCGATGAGCACGAGGCTGCCGGGCACGATGCCGCCGCCGAGCACGCGGTCAAACTCGGTAATGCCGGAAGAGACCCGCGCATCGTCCTGCGATTCGATCTCGCCGTAGGCCACGGGTTGAACCTGTCGCAGTCGAAAGCCGCCGCGTGCAACTTGATCTTTACCGCTCGCACCGGGGCGTGCTCGTTCTTCGACCAGCGAGTTCCACTCGCCGCAGTCGGGACATTTCCCCAACCACTTGCGCGATTGGTGCCCGCATTTTTGACATTCGTAAATGGTCGTCGATGTCTTTGCCATTACTATTACTCCTCAAGCTGACTCAATAGTGACGAGTGACAAGTGACAAGTGACAAGTGACAAGGAAGAAACAGAATGCAGAAGGTACAAGGCAGAAAGCAGATCATCCTGTTCTACTGCTGCCTACTGCTTTCTGCCTACTGCTTTCTGCCTTCTGTGTCTCAGCCTGTTGGTTCTTGTGTGTCTGCCGCTACCGAGCACGCATGCCTCGGGCGCGTGGACGCCCCAGCGTTCCGGTACATTGGCCTGGCTCCATGACGTTCATTTCCTCGATCAAAATCGGGGATGGGCAATCGGCGGGAGCGGCGTGTTGCTCGCAACTGAAGATGGCGGCAAAAACTGGCAGATGCGCCGACGCCCAACGCCCGACGCCCTGCGCGACATCTATTTCATCGATGCCCAGACAGGCTGGCTGGTCTGTGAGAGAAGCGTCTACCTGCTTAAGGCGAAGGACGAACCGCGCGCCTACTTGATGCGCACGACGGACGCGGGCGCGACATGGACGCGCGTTGACATTAAAGACAGCGATGTAGACATCCGTCTGGTGCGAATCATGTTCGCGAACAATAGTGAACTCGGTTGGGTCTTTGGTGAAACGGGCGGGCTGTTCATGACGCGCGATGGCGGCACAAGCTGGACTAGACAGCGCATCCCGACTCGGCGTCTGCTGCTCGACGGCGCTTTCGTCGGTGACCGGCAGGGCTGGATCGTCGGCACCGGCGCAACCCTTTTGCGCACAACCGACGCGGGTGAAACATGGCTCGCCGATGTTCCCGTTGATACCGCGAACACGCGTCTCAATGCGGTCGCTTTCGTTAACGAGCGACGTGGCTGGGCGGTTGGCGCTGCGGGCCGCGTGTTCGCCACAGTGGACGGCGGTCGCACGTGGCGCGCGCGGGACTCGAACGTGCAAGCGGATCTTTATGACGTTAAGTTTATAAACGAAACCGAAGGCTGGGCGGTGGGTGCTGAAGGCACTGTCATCCACACAACCGATGGCGGCATTAGTTGGAGCACAGAGTCGAGCGGCACCTCGCATTCGCTCGAACGTTTATGGATCGTTGACCGGACGCACGGCTGGGCGGTCGGCTTCGGCGGCACGATCATCGCTTATACAACACTCAAGGTTCCGTCGCAGCAGCCTCAACTCAAAGGCGTGACTGTCGGAGGCTCCTTGACCAGAGGCCGTTAAGAACCCCAACCTTGTTCTTTAACCATCGCTTTGATGTCTGCCTCTAAAGCTTTAAAAGCGGCCAATTTTCGCAGCGGTACAAAAGTGTCAACGAATTCAGTAACTCGACCAGCGCATCTATTAACTGCCAAGCGCTTCAAGCGTCGTCCTGTGAGCCCACTCGCATCACGCAGCAGTTTGTACAAAACATCTTTGGGATCGGCTATGTGTTCGAGTGTGTTGATGTCGGGTAGGAAAATTGGTTGTCGCCCATGCGGGTTGCCCGCTGCTCTACGAAGCGCCGCTATGTCAAATAGCAGCCAAGCCTCTTGCATCGGAACGGGTATGACACGAACTGCAGGCGGAACAGGTGCTACTTCTGCCGCGCTTTTTATCGCTTCACGAACTTCGCTCATGCGTAATCTATGCGAATCTCTTTCTGCATCGCGATGAATAAATAGAAGATCACACGGGAATAACTCCAAGCTCTTTATAATTCTTTCCGCTAACTTACGCGGAGGTTTGGGGCGTACCCGTCTCAGATCAGCCCACTCCGGTTGTATCGTAACCATGTAAGAAGAGGAAGAAGCGCCCTGTCGGAGCTACCATCAGATAGCAAGGTGTAGCGAAGCTCTTTCACTCGATCTCGCCGGAGAAAGGAAGCAAAGGATTGAGGTCTGGTCTATCCATAACTCGACGCACCTTTGTATGGGTTCGTCCCGCCTCTAAGTCGCTTCCTCCGTGCTCATCTGTAC
>JACCTF010000757.1 GCA_013812565.1 Pyrinomonadaceae bacterium
ATTCCGGTCAGCCTAATTATCCGTCGTGGCGTACAGTACCTATTCGCCAAGAATGGTCTGCGGATCATCTTCATGCTGCCTATCATCGGACTCCTTGTGACCCTTATCGCCAACCCAAACCGGACTCTGCCGGAGATACTCTTTAAAAATTCAATCTACTTTTATTTGATGTTTATTGCCGCCTTCATCTTGCTGTTTCGCCGCCTATTGAGCGAATGGGTTGCTCGCAAGTTCTTCCGTGAAGCCTACAATCAAGAACAAATCCTGCGCGAACTGATCGACGACCTCCAGCGCCTCGACTCTCTGCCGGAGATGTCTAAACACGTCAGCCAACAAGTCCAACAAGCTTTACACCCTGAGCAGATGTACCTTTTCCACCAGGAGGAAGAGCGGCGTGATCTTTTGCTCGGTTACTCCTCCGGCCTGACTGCGCGCGGGTTGCGCGTCCCGGCCGAGTTCCGCCTGCTCCGCTTCATGGAAACGCAAGGGCACGCAATAGAGTTTCCATTGCCACCGAAGAACAACTTGCCGTTCGTTGAAAAAGCGTGGCTCGCCGGGCTTGGTACTAATCTGATCGTGCCGGTAAGCAGCACCAGCGGACGGTTGGCCGGGCTGTTCTTGCTCGGCGAGAAGAAGTCGGAGATCCCCTACACGGCCACCGATCGCCAACTGCTGGAGGCGGTCGCCAGCCAGGTCGCCGTCGTCTACGAGAATGTCCGGCTCACGAAGCGCCTCACGCGCGAGCAAAGAATCAAGAGTGAAGTGCTGGCGCGGATCGAAAAACAAGACATCAACTTGCTCAGAGAGTGTCCGACATGCGGAGCCTGTTTTGATAACTCTGTGGAGTTCTGCGCCAAGGATCAAAGCGAGTTGACGCTGACGCTGCCTGTCGAGCGGATTATTGAGGAGCGGTATCGGTTGGACCAGTTGATCGGCAAGGGCGGGATGGGCGCTGTGTATGAAGCGACGGATATACGGCTCCACCGCAAGGTCGCGCTAAAAATCCTGAGTGGAAGCTTATTCGGCAACAGCGAAGCGTTGCGGCGATTCGAGCGGGAAGCGCAGGCGGCGGCCAGGCTTACGCACCCGCACATTATCACGGTCTACGACTACGGAGTGCTCACGACCGAGGGCGCATATCTCGTGATGGAACTCGTGCGGGGCGAAACGCTCGGCTCCATCCTCAAACGCGAGCAGCGCCTTGCCCCGGCGGTCGCTGCCGAGTGGTTAGATCAGACGCTGGCCGCCGTCGGAGCGGCGCACCAAGCGGGTATCATCCACCGCGATTTGAAGCCGGATAATATTTTTATCACTCATGAAGAGAAGAGGGATCAAGTCGTCAAGGTGCTAGATTTCGGGTTGGCAAAAATCACTCAACACGACGCGGCGGAATCAAATAGTCTCACGGCTCCGATGACAACACCCGGCACGGTAGTGGGCACGTTTGGTTACATGTCTCCCGAACAACTGATGGGAACGACGGTGGACGAGCGCAGTGACATCTTTTCAGTCGGCGTAATTGCGGTTGAAGCCCTGACCGGGCAGCGGCCCTTCGGCGGGAGGTCTTACCATGAGCTGTTGACTTCGATTCTGCACGAGCCATTCCACCTGGGGAGCAGCGCACCGGAGGCGGTCGCACTCGACAACGCGCTCCAACGGTGTCTAGCGAAAGACCCCAAGGATCGTTTCACATCGGCAGCGGAAACGCAGCAGGCGTTAATCCCCGCGATCCGCAGGTGCCCTGCGATTGCGCTTAACACGCGGGTAAGTGCGCCGCGGGCAGTGCCATCATCAGAGAGCAGATGACCTCGCTGCGTAGCATTGCCATGGATCGTTCATAAGGTGTCAGATTATGATAATGAGACCGATGTGCACAGATCACAAAACGCAACTAATGTCACGCCGCGTTGCCGCAAGCTTACCAGTAACAGTTCAACTCTCTGCGAACCTCTGCGTGGCTCTCTGCGTCTCTGCAGTGAAAGATATTTCTGCAACAGTCACGTCACGGATGACCGAGTGTCCCAATGTCATGTGTTTTGATTTAGCAGTCGCCTCAACGTCACAGTGGAACCAAAGATATATAAAGGATCGGCATTGCGCCCGAAGCTCATCACGACGTAAGCGTCGGGGATGCTTTCGACAAAGCTTGCAAACTCCATCGTCTCTCCTTTTTTAAGACCGAAGTCATCCGCGCGGTGGTTGCTTAACTTGCCGGGGCACGCCCACAAATCAAAAAGTTGGGGAAGGAGTTTGTGTGACGGGGCAATTTGGTACATGACGTTTAATTGTCCGGTGAGAAAACTTCGGTCTTTGATTTCTTTATATTGCTTAGCGGAGAGCCATTCCAACGGGCCAATCTCTGCGATGTTGGAACTGACTGGCTCGCCGGCCTCGAAGCTTCCCTTGTTGCCGGACCAGTAAGAGTTGACGAATAAATAAACCTTTTCGACAGCATCGGCGTTGTTCAAAACGAGCGGCCAAATCTGTTTTTCAAAGCTTGGTCCTGCGGCATACCCCCGCGCCGGGCTGATGAATCTGGTAAGTTTGATGAAGTCCAATGACGAGTTAATTCTCCTGCCGTTAAAGCTCAGGCACGCTGTTAGTTCGTTTATATCACACGGCTTGAAAATTCTCTTGCACATGGCTTCCGTCAACTTCTGCCTTCGTGTTAGTATCCCCGGCCAATGGAGTTCGTGGAAAAAGCGCGCATCATGGATGGGGTACGCATCAATCGTGCGCTG
>JACCTF010000759.1 GCA_013812565.1 Pyrinomonadaceae bacterium
GTGCTCTATGGTTTGCTTGCGTTCTATGAGCTACTGATCTTCATCCGCATCATCTTCTCGTGGGGCATGGTCAGTGAGTTCAATCCCATGATGCGCCTTCTCGTTCGCGCGACCGACCCGCTGCTCGTTCCGCTGCGGCGGATGATCCCGCCGCTCGGCATGTTCGATATTTCTCCGATCGTCGCTTTCTTTATCCTGTGGCTTTTTGAAGGGGCCGTCGCCGGAACATTGCTGCGCGGCTTGCCTCTGCGATTAGTCGGTTGAGTAGCGACTGATGATCGCGTGCGAAGAACGTGACGGCGCAATCTATTTTGCCGTGCGTGTTGTGCCGCGCGCCGCGCAGAGCGTTGTGATCGGCGAACACGACAGCGTTTTGCGCGTGAAACTCGCCGCGCCGCCGGTCGAAGGTGCGGCGAACAAAGAATTAATACGACTGCTGGCAGATGTTTTCGGCGTACCGTCGCGTGCAGTTGAGATCACCGGCGGACACACCTCTAAGCTCAAACGGGTGCGCGTCCGCGGCGCGAGTCGGGCTGCTCTCCAGAACCTCGCGGCGGTGGGATAAACGTGGTTGCGACCCCTGAAAATCGCGTGATATATTCGCGTCCCGCTTCTATCCATCAAGGGTTTTATAAGGATCGTTTAAACAGATGTCTGGACACTCCAAGTGGCATACCATCAAACACAAAAAGGGCGCGCTCGATGCCAAGCGCGGTAAGCTTTTTACGAAGTTGATCAAGGAGATCACGGTCGCGGCGCGCAGCGGCGGCGGCGATGTGGACGCAAACGCGCGCCTGCGTAAAGCGATTGCCGACGCCAAGGCCGGGAACATGCCGAACGACACAATCGACCGTGCGATCAAACGCGGCACCGGCGAACTCGAAGGCACTTCTTACGATGAGATAGTCTACGAAGGCTATGGCCCGGGCGGCGTCGCCGTGATGGTTGATGCCATGACGGACAATCGCAACCGCACGGTCGCAGAGATCCGGCACATCTTCTCAAAGAACGGAGGCAATCTCGCCACCACCGGAGCAGTCGGTTGGATATTCGAAAAGAAGGGCTACATGGTCGTGGACAAAGCGGCGAAGCCTGAGGAAGAGCTCTTCGAGATTGTGACAGAAGCGGGCGCAGAAGATTTGCGCGACGACGAAGACAATTTCGAAATCATCACTGCTCCCGAAGATTTCGACACCGTACTCGCAGCCGTCAAGAAAGCGGGTGTCGAACCGCAGATTGCCGAAGTCGAATTGTTGCCCAAAGAGTACAAAAAGCTTGAGGGTCAAGAGGCCAAGCAAATGCTCAAGTTGATGGACACCCTTGAAGATCACGACGACGTGCAGAAGGTCTCCGCCAACTTCGACATCAGCGAAGCCGAAATGGCAAATGCATGAAAACAGTGACAAGTGACGAGTGACAAGATAAAAACTTCTTGCTCGTCACTCGTCACTTGTCACCTGTCACTTGAATTATGCGTGTACTAGGAATTGATCCAGGCAGCCAGACGACCGGATGGGGCGTGATCGAAGGCGATGCGCGCCGTTATCAGTTAGTTGAGTACGGCGCGATACGGACTGTGGCGGGCGGAAAATTCTCCACTCGACTATTAAATATAGCCAACGATTTGGAGTGGGTGATAGCGCGTTACACGCCTGAGGTCTGTGCGGTTGAAGAAATCTTCTTTGCCGTCAATATCAAAACTGCTCTTAAACTCGGACACGTTCGTGGCGTCTGTCTGCTGGCTGGCGAGCGGGCCGGGTTGGAAATACACGAGTATGCGACACGCCTTGTGAAGCAGACCGTGGTCGGCTATGGAGCCGCCGAAAAGCATCAAGTGCAAGAGATGGTTCGCTTGCTGCTCAAACTCGCCCGCCCCCCGCAACCCCATGACTCTGCTGATGCGTTGGCCGTTGCGATCTGCCACATGCATCACGCAGACTCTCTGCTGCGTGCCTCAAAGGCTGAAGCACAAGTTAAACTCGCTTCTCTATCACAGGCGGCCTTCCGCCGCCGGTCTCGCTAGACCGCCCGCCTCACGCCGCGCGGTCTTATTGGCTCAGCTTTAGCCCCCGGATAAGCTCACCCAACCAAAGGAGTCTCATGCCATGCCTCTTCGTCTTTTACGAAGCAGAACTGTTTTGACTGCATGCGCACTGACCGTCGCCCTGCTTCTGGCCGCTTCATATATACAGGCGCAGCAACGACGTGGGGACCGCAGTGCACGGCGTGCCGTCGTGGTTGATGAAAGATTAGCGGCGTTGCGGACTGAGGCTCGACTAGAAGCAACTCTGGAGCAACGTCTCAGTCGTGGGCGGGTGGTCCAAATCATAGGGACAAAACGCGCGCCCGACGGGGTGATGTTTTATCGCGTCGCGGTGACACGCCGCACGAGAGGCTGGGTACAAGCCGAGAGCGTTGTTTCGCCTGCACGCGCCGGAGATGACGCGAGATTACTGCGCCTTGTTCGTGACTCCGAAGGATTCGACCGTGTGGCGCGCACCTGCATCTTCCTCGACGTGTTTCCCAAGTCACCTTTGCGGCCAACCGCGCTGCTATTATTAGGCAAAGCCGCAGAGGAAGCTGCCGGTGAACTTTCGCGCGAAGCCGCGCGTCGCCTCGATGAGCGCGAGATAACGGCGGGCGGCGCGCCAGTCCATAGCTACTTCATGAACTACAACGGACTCGATAGGTACAACAAGCAGGGCGTCATCTTTACCTACGACCGTGCGTCGCGGGCCTTCCGCTACGATGGCGCAAGTTGGCGCGAGATCATACGCCGCCACCCGCACAGCCCCGTAGCCGCGGAGGCTCGCAAGCGACTCGATTCATACAACGCAGTGATCAAGTAAATGATCTGTCTTAACCGCATGGCTTTGTGATATAAGCAGCCTTCGTCTTGAGGCACTCCGCGAGCTAAATCGAACCATAGAAGATTGGGACAGTCAACAAAGTGGTTCTTTGTCTCCGAGCACCGAAGGTGCGTCATTCAACAGCCCAGCGCATCGCGCTGGGTGAGGTTGTCACCAAGACCAGCAAGCACTGTAAGTGCGTCATAAGCAAGCATTATTTCGCCCCTACAGGGCTTGATTGTCGATTAGCCGTGTGACCTGGCGCGGTGCGCCAGGCTACTGAATGGCGTCCTTTCAGGACTTAAGGTAAGGAGATTGCTCTGTTAAGGCACACGTAATTCCGCGAGTGTGCCAATGTTGTCAGGTTCGATTTAGTTGCTTAGGCGGTTAAACGCCGTTCCAGTGTTCAATCTACTCTTACCCTCAGGAGAAACATATGAGTACGGTAGATTTGGAAGTCGCCGTTAATGAGATACAGCAGGCGTGTGAAGGCGTTCAGGGAGGACGGCTACCGTACTTCTTTCTGGTGGGGGCGGGCATTTCCAAACCACCCATTAGCCTCGCATCGGAGATTGAAGCGGAGTGTAAAAAGACTGCCCAAAAACGCAACAGGATAGATGACCCACCTGGAAAACACCCGATGGACACCTATTCTCACTGGTTCAAGAAAGCCTATCCATCACGAGTTTTAGGGCAAAAATATCTACAGGGTCTGATGAGGGACAAAAATATCTCGCAGGCGAATTTTCGCCTGGCCCACTTGGTGTTGGAAAAGAAGATCGCAAACCTTGTCGTCACCACCAATTTCGACGATTTCCTTTCACGGGCATTAATACTTTTCGGAAAGCACGCCATCGTCTGCGACCATCCCATGATGGCCGAACGCATTGATCCCGAAGAACAAAACGAAATTCAAATCGTGCATGTCCACGGCACTTACTGGTTTTATGATTACGTCAACCTACGTGAGGACATCACGAATCGCGCGCAACCTTCGGCGCAAACCACTTCGACGATGGTGGCTTTGCTCGATAACATTCTGTCCCGACGCGTGCCGCTGGTGATTGGCTACAGCGGATGGGAGGGGGATGTCGTGATGACTGCGCTTAAACGTAGATTAAGCGGTAGGAACCTTCCGCATCCGTTGTACTGGTTTTGTTACCGGCAAGCCGAGATCGAATCATTGCCCGATTGGTTGAAATTCCACCCGGATGTAAATTTTGTAATTCATCAACAGAAATCCAAAAGCCAATCTGATACCGAACGAGTTGAAGGGGAAAGCAGTATCCAGAGCCGAATGACACTTCCTCCGCAAGCCGAGGCGAAAGGGATTTCTGACAAAGGAAGCGAAGAACCTGTATTACCCGCGCAGCAGGTTTTGGACAAACTCATTCAAGCATTTGCACTCAAGGCCCCGAACCTCACCAGTGATCCGCTTCAGTTCTTTGCCGACCAGCTTCGCAGGTCGCTGCCGCAAGACGATGCCGGGCAATCAGAAGGGGACATCTACTTTATCAAGAGTGTCGTTGAGCGAATCGAAC
This sequence comes from Pyrinomonadaceae bacterium, assembly GCA_013812565.1. GTDB lineage: Bacteria > Acidobacteriota > Blastocatellia > Pyrinomonadales > Pyrinomonadaceae > JACCTF01. Next base: position 4,391 of record JACCTF010000759.1, read on the forward strand.
GAGCAAAGCAAAGGGAACAAGAGGAAACACAAACAATTCAACTCATAGAATCTCAGTTGGAGAAAGTGCGGGACGCTCTACGTCGTTCGCAGTACCGTGAGGCTATCGAACAAGGTAGAACAATTCGCACTGACAATATGACCGCCACACAACTGCGCGAGCTTATGAATGCAATGTGGTCAGCCGCATCTCTGCTTAATGACAATTCTATAGAAGAACTCAACGGCTACGATATGGTTATCACCATTGATGGCATAATGGTGGAACGAAAGATCGAAGAACCTAGCTTACGTGAGATGGTGGCAAAGGCGTTGGTCAGCAAGGGCTACAGGCTTGGCGTGCTCAACCGGAATGAAGAAGCGGTTGCTGCCTATGACGAGGTGGTGAAGCGGTTCGGTGAGGCGACTGAAGCTGGCTTGCGTGAGCAGGTGGCATGGGCTCTTAATGGGATTGGTTTCCAAATGATATGTGAGGCGAAACAGTCCTGGGCAAATGATGATGAACAATTGGCACGTTCAATTTTATTCAAAGCTCAAGAGAAGATAACTTCAGCGCTAGAACGCGCGCCTGAAAACCCCGTCCTCTTAGGGAATCAAGGCTACATAGCGTTCCTCTTAGGCGATAAGGCCAGAGCTCACGAACTTCTGACT
>JACCTF010000805.1 GCA_013812565.1 Pyrinomonadaceae bacterium
GTCGGGAAGGGCGCATCGGCGGACGCCGCCCGAAGCTCACGGCGCAACAGCAGTCCGAGATTCGAAAGATGGTTAGCAAGGGCGACAAAACTGCAGCAGACGCTGCGCGGTTGTTCAAGGTACACCCTGCCACCGTTTCGCGGCTAATGGCTCGGGCAGGCGGAGACGGTATGGCTTCGAGGAAGGTCACCCGTGCCAAATAGCGTGCAAACTTTTGCGCCAGATAATTTGCAAAGTGACAAGACGAGCGTCTATTAGATGTTAGAATTACTTATGAGAATGACCGTTCTCAAAAGTAATATCTGGAGCTATACTGCATTCCCCGCGGGGGTTGCATGAGGTTAAACATCCGTTGGTTGCCAGACGGTGATCGTTGATACGCGGGTGAAGTCGCTGTCGTGCGTGACGATCTCTGTTATGCCGAGCCGCTCGGCGCACGCCAAGTTGATCGAATCGTTGACGAACAGGCCGCGCGTGCGGCGCAAGGCATGACTGGCGCTGATGTCGGCCTCTGTGACTTGATTAACCTGCAACGGGAGTTTCAGTAGCTTCTCGACTTTGGAGATGTAGTCGAAGAGTCCGCTGATCAAGTGTGGATTGGCCTTTAGCTTCTTCAACGGCTGACCGGCGGTGACCGCCCCTTTGCTGACAGCTTCTGTCAGCATCTGGCGATGAAGGACTTCAGCAACGATGATCGTGGTGAGATGTGCTTCGACCTCACGGCGGGCGACGCGCTCTAAGAAGGCTTTGCAGTCGAGCGATAGCTCATCGAGGTGGTAGATCAGGATGTTGGCGTCAACCAGGCACCGGGAGCCTGCGGGCAAGTGGTTAATATCCACAGAACTCCTCGTCGTTGGCGAGCCGCAGCAGCGTTTCGCGATCCAGCCCCTTCATCGAGCCGTATGTCTCTTCAACGATGGCGAGCGAGGCTTGCACCTCCGGATCGGCTTCTTGGGTGCGTGCGATGTTCTTCAGGAGTTGCTCGGCTAACCGGCGTTGTTCTTCAAGCGGTAGGTTCTGTGCCGCATCTAAGATACTTGCTAAGTTTTGACTCATCGCTAGACCTCTGGAACTATGGACTGCCAATAGTTCGAGTATAGCATGTGTGCGCGATGGGTTTGGAGGTGTACTCCTGATGACTGACGACAATTTACCGACCATCATCAGGCGCGACGATGCCCTGCCAGCACGTATGCATGCCGCGGCAGACAACCACGCCGTGCTCGTTTACCTGGCGCGCTTGGCACCGGGCAGCCGCCGTACAATGCGCGCCGCGCTCGACTGCATTGCCGGACTACTCACGCATGGCCGCGAAGGGGCAACCACGCTTCAGTGGCAAGCGTTACGTTACGAACACACGCAAGCGATCCGCGCAGTGCTTGCGGAAACATATGCGCCGGCGACGGCGAACAAGATGCTGGCCGCACTGCGTGGTGTGTTGCGTGAGTGTTGGCGGCTTGGTCAGATGGATGCGGCGGACTACCACCGGGCGATTGATCTGGCGGCAGTGAAAGGCACGACGCTGCCACGTGGACGAGGCTTAGCAGCGGGAGAGTTGCGGGCATTGTTCGTCGCGTGTGCTGCTGATAACGGCATCAGCGGTAATCGTGACGCGGCACTGCTGGCGGTGCTCTATGGCGCGGGCCTGCGTCGTAGTGAAGCAGTGGCGCTTGATGTCAGCGATTACGACATAGAAACGGGTGCGTTGCGGGTACGTTCCGGCAAAGGACGTAAGGCGCGGGTCGCTTATGCCACTGGTGGAGCGAAGGCAGCGCTTGAGGCATGGCTGATAGCACGCGCAAGCGCTCCTCGGCAGAAGATAACAGTGCGTGCCGAGGGACGCGAGCCGTTGTTTTGTCCCATCAACAAAGGTGGCAAGCTCGCGCTGCGGCGGATGAGCGATCAAGCAGTCTTGAACATCGTGCGCAAACGTGCGCTTTCATCTGGTGTGAAGTCGTTCTCACCGCATGATCTGCGGCGTTCGTTCATCTCTGATCTGCTGGATGCTGGTG
>JACCTF010000669.1 GCA_013812565.1 Pyrinomonadaceae bacterium
AGGTTAATCGCTAAATCGGTTTCCATTCTAAAACGGCACACACCGTGGAGCAATAGCCACGCGCGTGTGAGCGTCCTTCGGCACTTCGCCATAATGCGGCGTAGAGCAAACACTGGAAGGCAATCTAGAAGCGGTCTCACAACTAGCATTCACCGTGAGCGAGGCGCGTTGAATGGCTTGATACAAAGAGCATCAACTATTTGTGAGACCACCTGTAGCATGTCCGCGATCCAACACATCACTACCGCTTAGCAAAATTAAGACGGATGGCCTTCGAGGAATTTGAAAATGATAGGACTTACGCAAAAAAGGTAAAAGTCCTGATAATTAGCGCATGGTTATCAGCACCCAACCAACGCGCTTAGATTATTGTCAGTATCTGGTGAGCAGCCAGATCAATTACACCTTGACGAACTTTGCAGAGCACTCTTCCAAGTTCAGTCATGACCAACTCAACCGCCTGATGCGCGATGAAAAGATGACACCGCGCCTGGTGTGGGAGCAAACCCGCGAGCAAATCGTTACTTCGCCGAACGGCTACATGATCTTTGACGATACAGTTGCCGACAAGAACCACTCACGCCTCATCGAACTGGCGCGGCGGCAGTGGAGCGGCAACGCCAAGTCAGTGATCCGCGGCATCGGCATCGTCACTTGCATTTATGTCAACCCTGAACTCGGCAAGTTCTGGCTCATTGACTACCGTATCTTTGCTCCCTCAGAAGATGGCAAAACCAAACTCGATCATGCCAAAGAAATGTTCGATTTATCGATTCACGGCAAGCACCTTGAGTTTCGCGCGGTGTTGATGGATACATGGTACGCGACTCGTCAATTCATGCTGCATATTGAGCGAAATGGCAAAATCTACTATTGCCCTGTGCAAACAAATCGGCAGGTGGATGAAGGTGATGGGGCGGTCGTTAAGTACCAGCCGGTGGATGCACTTTCGTGGAGCACCGAAGAAAAAGCGCACGGCAAGAACATCCACGTCAAAGACTTTCCCAAAGGTCATCGTCTGCAACTGTTCCGGCTCGTGGTCTCGACAGACCGCACGGATTATGTCGTGACTAACGACACCACTCAAAACTCGACCGATGACACACGAGTGGTGTGTGCCATTCGTTGGAAGATAGAGCAGTTACACCGCGAAGCCAAACAGGTGACTGGGTTGGAGCGTTGCCAATGCCGCGTCGGAAGAATCCAACGCAATCACATTGCGTGTGCCATGTTGGTGTGGTGTCGGTTTAAAGAACTAGCGTACGAGACGGGTCGCACGGTCTATCAGATCAAGTTCGGACAGCTATCTGACTATTTGATTCAGCAACTCAAAACTCCGTCCGTCAAAATGTCTTCTGCGTAAGTCCTAACCTAACTTACGATGCGCGGCGTCCAAGAAAGCCCAGCATCCTCCAACAGAATGCGCGGCTCAAGGCGCGGGCGCACGCCCTTGCCAATCCACGTCAATTCAAGTTTCGTCCGCTTCGTCATTCGCCTCTATTCCAATCGGTCATGCGCTTCCGGCTCCACATCAGGCACACGCGCTAACACCCGCTCAAACTTTTCACGGCTGCCACGCGCCGCCCGCTGGCGCAAATAACCTTCCGTCTGCAACGCAGCGATCTTCTCCGCCACTGCCGACGAAATCAGATTTTCAACCGTTACACCTTCCTTTGCCGCAACCTCCGCGAGACGTTGATACAACGCATCCGGCACTTCGACATTCATCATGGTCATGTAATTTCTCCAATCAACTTCAAAAACTCCGCCGGTGTCACGACGCCGATGCCGAACGTTTCGGCACCGCGAAAGTCACGGCGGTTGTAAGTAACAATGAAGTCCGCGTTTGATTCAACCGCTAACTCCAAGACAAGGTCATCATGCGGGTCAGGCAGGAACGGACGCCACAAGTAAAAGATCAACCGATGGTTGGCCGTTGCACAAATGAAGTCAATGACGTCTTCAACTTCCCTCTGCGTCAACGTCAAGGCTTGCCCTCCACGCTTCGCCACATCTTCATACTCAAACACAAGCGGGACAGAAACATTCATCTGCCACCGCTCGTCACCAATCAAACTCACTAACCGGAACGACGCCCCACGCTTCGAGCGCAAAGCCGAAATAAGCACGTTCGTGTCAATGACGACTTGAAAGGTTTTAGCCAAACCAATTACCCCAAGCGCGGCGAGCAGAGCGCGGGTGCATGCCCTTGCCAATCCACGTCAATTCAAGTTTCGTCTTCTTCATCAGCGGCTTTAATCCGCATTCACCGCTAAACTGCGTACTTCAACAGCGCCAAGCCCCGCCCGATACCGCAAAGCAAGCAAAGCTTCTCGTATCTTAACGGGTAAGTTTGTTTCCGTAGTCTGCTTCGCCAATGCTCCAGCAAACGTCGTCTTGCTTGCCTTCGATTTATGCTCGGGACATTCGTGCTTAACTTTGTCCATCAAGTCGCGCGAAAACTTGTCACTGCTTTCCTTCAGCTTGGCTATCTCAACGACATCCCAGCTCTTGCCGTCCGCGCGCGGGTACTGGGCGTTAAGTGCTAAAGCGATCACTTCGGGCTTAAACGCATCTTCAAATTCCTTAGTCCCGATAAATGTCACTTGCTTGTCAATAAAACTTTCGTCGCATTTCATTTTCGCCAAAGTTGCCGGTGTTATCCGCGCATTCGATCCAGGATTTTTGCAATCGCTGTCAAGCAGCAGATGCACAGAGTCCGTGCGGTTCAAGAATAGCGTTTCCATTATGCTTTCCCACGCGCTACATCCATGTATCGGGATCAACTTCAGACCGTCTTGCTCAAGTTTGCGTTTGAACACTGTTTCATAAATGATTGGAATTGCCACCGCCTCGCCACGCCCTTCTACAAGCAGAAAGCCACGTTCATAAAGCAGCGCGGTATTAGACAAACCAACGGCTTGACCGAGTTCGTGAAAAAAGCCGACGACTTCCTTTGCGTCAGGCGACACACTGATGCGACGTACAGTCCGTTTGTTAGCATCATCTACCCGAATAAGATTTATCGCTTCACTCGGCGCACGGTCAATCATCATCACCGCGTGCGTGCAAACAAAGCACTGGGTGTGAGCGCTTTCGTCTTCGGCAATTTCATGGATATTTCCGAACAACTGGCGTTGCGCTTCATAGTGCAGGTTAACGTCCGGCTCGTCGTACAAACGCAACACGCTCCCCGTCACGTTATGCTTTGCCGTTTCGTGTTCCCAATCTAGCAACCCCATCCAGAGGCGTTTCTTTGTTCCCTCTCCGAATGCATTCAGGGCAAGTTCTCCGTCACCCAGGTCAATGCTCAAGCACGCATTAGTAACAGCTTTTGTAAAATCAACCGCTGGCTCGAAGCGAACGTTCTTAAGTTTAGGGTGAGCACGTCGCAACGTGTCTTTAGCTTTTGAGATTTCTTCATGCAGTCTCTCGTCTATCAATCGGCGGACTTCAGCAAGCTCGGCAAGTTCGTGAGGTATGCCATCCTCATCCTTCGGATTGATGACGTTCGCCACGACATTGCGAAGTGTTTGTGTGATCATTGTGTCCGGCGTCCGGTACTCCGCCGAACGTATGCGCTGAACGCGCGGCATATAAGGCGCGAGCAGATTGAAGTTTGGAATTGAGATTTCACGCTCGATCAGTTCGATCTTGCCGCTATGCTTTAGTTCTTCAAACTGCCTGCGTCTTTCCATTTCGTTTCTTCCCGGCTCCATGCCAATCTCAAGCAGCAAAGCCTTCTGATTCGCCGCACCGTTGAAGCCGTTGAATCTGTCTTCCTTGAAGCCTGTGCCGATTACCGTAATTTGCGAGTTGCCACCGTCGTACCTGAACTTCTTGCGCAAATACAATTCGTCTTTATTCACGCCAGAACGGTAGGTTTCGGGTAGTTCACCATCGTGAAATTCGAGCTGGAAGCGCCCTTCAATGATGCACTCTTCGCATTGTGTTTCGTCCGGTCGCTGGTGGAAGTCTTCGCATGCACACGCCGCAGCGTTGACTAGCAAATCAATTGCGTCAAGCAGAACGGTTTTGCCTGCATCATTTTCGCCGACAAAGACGGCTAAACGGTTAAGGTTTCGCAACTCGAAATAGTCGTAACACTTGTAGTTGGTAAGGATGAGGTCAGCGAGGATCATGATTTTAGCTATATATTCCCCAATTACGGTCTACGAACCATGTTGACTTCCGTGTGTCCCATGTCACGAACTCAGCCGGGTCGAACTTTTCGTCCAAAACTTCAATACGCGCTATTTGCTCCGGCAGCAGGTTAAGCGTGTGCGTTCTTGCAGTGCTATCGTAATCCCAAAGATGGTAACGATCAGATTGATCTTTCGCGCGGCGGCTCGGACCAAAGTCCATCGGCGCGCAAACACGTGTTCTTTCTTTACCGTCTTCTTTGCCGTAGAAGGTTACGGATAGTTTCGTCTTTGAATGAATAGAATCAATGAATTGTTGGTGACGGAAGTGCATTTTTGATTCCTTACGATTTCAGTGTAAGTACCAGCGGATCATGAACAACGGTTGCAACATTTGCGGAACGAGTCGCATCGCCGAACACGTGCTCGTCAATAACGCTGACTAGCTCGAACAGCTCCATAAGCGAGTTTTGCAGGGGGTTGCAGTCAGCAACAACTTCGGCGCGTGTGCCGTCGCCTCTGCAACCGCCCGCGCCATCTTATTGGCAGGCTTGTAAACATTCCGCAGCCGGTGCGCTTCATCAATTACTACCAAATCCCAGGCCACTCGTCGAACTGATTCCGCGTGACCCGCAGCGAAATGGTAGGAGCAGATGACGATGCAATCTTGCTGCTCAAAAGCTGATGTCATCTGTTTTGATTCGGTAATTTACGGAAGCAGAACGATCTTGCCGTAAGAGCCTGCTTCGAGCACCGCGTGATGAGCGCGCGGCGCATCCCCGAGCGGCATCTCTTGTCCAACCACGGGGCGCAGCGTGCGGTTCTCCAAACCAGCAACGAGCGCTGCATGGATGCTCGCCATTTCACCCGTTGAAGCGTTAAAGAGCACCATCCCGAGGATGCTAGCATCTCGGCTCATCGCATCACGCGGATTGATCTCAATGGTGCCGCGATTGCCGATCACCACCACGCGCCCGCCCTGCGCGAGCACGCCCAAATCTTTCGCGAGATTTACATTGGCGAGCATCTCTAAAATCACATCAACCCCTCGACCGCCGGTTAAATCGCGAAGTTGTTCGAGGTAATCCGGCGCGCGATGATCAAGCACATGATGCGCTCCCTGCTCAAGCACCAACTGTCTTCCCTGCTCTGTTCCGCCTGTCCCGATCACCGTCATGCCGGCGGCACGCGCGATCTGCACCGCCGCCGTGCCCACGCCCCCGCTCGCGCCATGAACCAGTACGCTCTCGCCCGGCACCACCCGCGCCCGCTGAAAGAGCGCACGATACGCCGTGGCGTAAGGAACACCCACCGCCGCTCCCTGTGCATACGTTACATGCTCAGGGAGCGTGTGCACCTCACGCTCATCGCAGAGCACACGCTCGGCATAAGCGCCGCTTGCTCCGACATACACGCGGTCGCCAAC
>JACCTF010000869.1 GCA_013812565.1 Pyrinomonadaceae bacterium
GGATGAAAGCCGTTTCATCTTTGCCGAGCATCATTTCAAATCGATGCTTCTGCTTGTTGTCCTTGACCGTGTTTTCCTTTTCCATGTCATTCAACTTTCCAGTTGTTCATCAGCTTTCTGCGTAGTAATGGGTTCGGTGAAGCCAAGTATGATTGGTATATAACATTTTCTTAAACTTCCTTAAACGATTAAAGGTCTCGCGGTCCGCTATCGGGTTGAGAGATGTGCTCAGGCGATGTCTCGACTTCGGCGAGCAGACTTCTCAGGTCGAGCCGTCGAGTGTACATCGCTAACTTACCATCGGACGTGCGCGTCCAATCTTCTTTCGGGCGATCCCAATACAACTCAACTCCGTTCCCATCAGGATCGCGCAGGTAGAGAGCTTCGCTGACACCATGATCAGCCGCTCCGTCAAGCTGAATGCCCGCATCCATCAATCTCTGCAAAGCATCGGCGAGCGCAGCGCGCGTTGGATAGAGAATCGCAAGATGGTAAAGCCCAGTTGTTCCTGCGGGCGGGGGCTGCCCGCCTAAGCTTTCCCAAGTGTTTAGTCCAATGTGGTGGTGGTAGCCACCCGCCGAGATGAACGCCGCGCTCGTGCCCATTCGCTGCGTCAGTTCAAAGCCGAGCACGCCGCTGTAGAACTCAAGCGCACGTTCGAGATCGGCGACCTTGAGATGTACGTGACCGATGCACACCTGCGGGTTGATGGGGCGAAAGGTGTCGTTGCTCATTTTTATAATCTTAGTCAGAGTTAGAAGGCGTGTCTAACTCTCACCATGTCACGCGGGTCAGTGTCCGGCATACCAGTCGTAGCCACGTTCCGCCCAGAAGTCCGCCGGGCGCTCGTCCGTGAACGCGATGCGACCGATGCGCTTGATCTGCTTGATGCCGTACTTCGTCGTCGTCACTAACCGCAGCGGTGCGCCGTGCGCGAGATTGAGCGGAGCGCCGTTCATCTCGTAAGCCAGAAGCGTTTGTAAGTGCATCGCGCTCGGCATGTCGAGGCCGACGTAGTAGCCTCCATCCGGCGTCACCATTGAAACATAGCGCACCAGGTCTTGCGGGCGATTGCGCGCGTCCGGCTGAGTGCCGTTGCGCGTCGCTGGTTGATAGTGCGCGATGAAGTCAGCGAGACGCGCGCCCGCCCAATGCACGATCGTGCTCCAACCTTCGATGCACTTGAACTCAGTCGTCATCTCGACTCGCGGCAACCGGCGTATGTCGTCCATCGTGAGGAGCAAGCCTGGTCCTTGCATCTGCATCGCGGCGGCTCGGTCCATCGAATCCGGTGTCGTCGTGCCGGGTGCGACTTTTGAATCAGGCGCTTCCGGGTTTTCATGACGCTGGCTCGATTCGTCGTCGGCGTGCATGTTGTCCATCGCTGTCTCATACGCGATGTTGTCGGTGAACTGCGGATGCTGCGGCGGATTGTGGAGACCGACGACTTGCAGTCGCCATGTCGCGGGATCGAAACCGCCGCTCATACCTTCACCGCCATTGACTCTCGGCTCGGCGGCGCGCGAGCGCGGGAACTCTTGCGCAAGCCGGGTCGGGCTGAAGTAGGCTTGACTAAGACCCTCGTTGAACTGAAACGCGCGACGGAAGGGAGATGGTACACCGCCGACGTCAGGTTGCGCCCAGAGCAGGCGGTAGCCCGCGTAACCTGCGACGGCCGCCGCCCCGCCGATGAGAAACGTGCGACGCGCTTGACGACCTATTTCACGCTTCGCTTCATCGTCCGACATCACGCCTGACACACGCCGCACTTCGCCCAGCAGATGCGCCGTGTTCTCTTTGTTCGCCTCGGGCGCGATGGTTTCTTCGCGCATCGCGCGTGCGACTTTTGCGGCTCGCGCGGCAACAGGAGCGTCGCTCATTGGTGCTGCTGAATCCTGTCTGCCTCCCGTTTCGTGCTCATCACCCATCTTGTGTTCATCACTCATCTTGTTACGTTCATCATTCATGCGCGTACTCCTCCAGCTTCCGGTGACATATGTTCAGGCTTCGTTTTCTCAATCGGCATTGTGTCGGCTTTGACCACCTCATAGCCGGTAATCATCGAGCGAAAGTTGTTCCACCCGGCGAGGACGACTTGCCCGACATGGACGACGAAGAATCCTAAGTAAGCCATCGTTAGCCAGAAGTGTTCCCACCTCGCCCATTCATAGCCGCCTAAAGCCCACGTCAGCCACGCGAACGAGGTTGGCTTGTAGATCGCCAAGCCTGTCAGCAGCGAACCCAAGCCCATGAAAATCACGCCCGTGTAGGCGATGCGCTGCGCGTCGTTGTACTTGCCTTGCGGCGGGTGGTACTTGCTCAAGTGCAAATCAAACAATGTGACTTGCATGGCGCGTTTGAACGAACCAGGCACGGGCACAAGAGCGCGCCACTCGCCGGAGATGATCGTGTAGAGAACGTACATGATGCCGTTGATGATGAAGAACCACATGAAGAAGAAATGCAGCGCCATGCCGTTGGCGAGTTGGAACGGGATGCCAAGCGCTTCGTTGAACCACGCGGGGAAGAAGTGAAACAACTCGTAGCCGAAAATGCGTATGCCGTACACTGCATTTGCCCAGTAGATAAGTATGCCGCTCCAGATCATCAGAAATAAGAGCGGGAAGTTGATCCAGTGGAGCCAACGGATCGCGAGTGGATGTTTCTTTTCTAATCGCTTAGCCATCGTGTGTTCTCCTTCAGTGGTTCAAATGCGTTGAGTCGTCCGTATGTTAAGTCTATCTCCGTGGCGGCGTTCGCTCACGGTCATCGCCGATCCCGTGCGCGTGTGCGTAAGCGGCAAGTTCCGTGCGTAAGAGTTTGCGCCCACGGTTGAGCCGCGACATGACCGTGCCTATCGGTACCTGCAAAGCTGCGGCAATCTCCTTGTAAGCCATCTCTTCGACATCCGCGAGCAGCACGACTTGGCTGTAGCTCGGCGGTATTCGACGAAGCGCGCCGAGCACTTCGTCGTCCGACAGACCTTGCGGCATCGGCGCTTCGTAGGCGATTGTCTCACTGATGCGCTCATCCTCGTCGGCGACGAGTTGCAGCCGCGCGTCCTTGCGCCATTGCTTACTCAACATGTGGTGCATGATCGTCACCAACCACGCACGGCAGTTCGTGCCCGCTTCGTATCGGTGGAATGATCGCAATGCTTCCATCAATGTCTCCTGCACGATGTCTTCAGCCGCCGCGCGGTCATGCGCGCGCCACATCGCGATGCGGAACAAGCTATCCATGTGCGGCATGGCCTCCGCCTCGAAGGCTTCCCACCTGTTCTCTAACCGCGCGTCTGATGTGGTTTGTCGAAGACTACTAGACATAATCGTCAGCCTAGGTC
>JACCTF010000871.1 GCA_013812565.1 Pyrinomonadaceae bacterium
GCTCACCTGAGCTTAGGCTGCTAATAGGAAATTGCTCTCCTTCATATGTGTAATAGAGTTGCTGCTGCTTCGCTTCAGGATCAAGAAGTTCTTTGGGAGCGAGTAACTGTCTAAATGCATCTTTGAAGGCACTACTGGACATTTTATGGGTACAAATCAAGCTGTCCCAAATGAAAGAGAATCGCACGGCGGAACCCGAAACAGTTCCTGAAGCCGCGCGCTTTGGTTTTCAATTGCTGAATGCGCCCGTTCACGCTTTCAGCTAAGCCATTGCTAACGTGATGTCGCAGATAGGCGATCAGGCCCGACCAATGCTCTTTGAACATCGCCGCCACTTTGCTTAAGTGAAGGTTGCCCACTTCCTTGACCCGCTCACACCAGGACTGGAAAAAGTCTGTTGCGGCTTCTTCATTCGAACACTCAAAGAAGCCCCGAAACTCTTCCTTGAGCCGCCACACGGCGACGGTCTCTAACTCACTCCGGCAAAGCGTCTCCAATTGCTCCCGCTGTTTGTCGCTGAGTGTTTCGGGCGCGCGCAGCCACAGGTAGCGGGTCTGTTTCAGTCGCTCATCGCCCGCGCCGGAGAGTCGTTTGTGCTCTTGCCGACGCGTCTTGTCGACGGCCGCGTTGAGATGCTCGCTCAGATGGAAGCGGTCGTAGACCAGATCGGCGTTGGGCAAGGCGGTGCGCGCCGCAGTGGCGAATGGCGGCCACATATCGAGTGTCACGACTTTGACCGTCTCCTTCTGGGAGGCGCTCAAGCCCTGCTCGAAGAGCACCGTAGCGGCTTCAGTGGTGCGGTGCTCTTCGACCTCCAGCACCGCGCCGTGCGCGCCGTCGCTCAAGACGCTGACGTAATGATGTCCGGTGTGGAGGCTCTTCTCATCCACCATCAGGTGGGGGAGCGGACGCTGCACATCGCGCCGCTGCAGCCCGCGCTCGACCGCCCGCTGCATCAAGTAGCGGACTTGATCCGGCGTCAGGCGCAACAACTCGGCGGCGCGGCTTTGCACCTGTGCGGTGAGCAGGACATCCAGCGCAAAGCATTCAAAGAGCAAAGTGAAGCGCCCGTGCGGGGCCGCCCACGGGACCCGCGCCGTCTGCACGCCGCAGGCGCGACAGTTCACCCGCGGGACTCGCGCCGAGAGCAAGGTCTGGAACTGACAAGTATCCAGATGCCGCCACGTGCGAGTGTCTTGGTGATCATAGATGGGCGCTTGAGCATCACAGGTCGGACAGCGAAAGAGTCCCGAACCGGTGGCATGCGCCAGCACGACGGTGACTTTGGTCGCGACGTGATTGATCTCGACCGATTCGACAAACCAGGGAGCGGTAATGCCGAGAATCTGTTGGTAAAGTTCAGTTGATTCCATCCCATAATTGATACCTTACCCACTCAAATTCCGGTAGTGCCTTTTAACTTACCTCGTAGCGGGAGCGGTGTTCGCGGCGGTTGCCGGCTTTTGCCGGTTATACTCGGTGATAAAATCGCGCGTGATGTCCATGCTGGGAAGTGCATAAAGAATCGGGACATCCTTGGCATCGAGTATCAGCGTGTAACCGCGCTGCTTAGCGAAAGCATCAAGGGTTCTGCCGATGTCCTCAGAGATTGGAGCCATTACCTCTTGCATACGCTTGGTGTAGGCGGCCTGCGCTTCCTGAGTTTTGAAGTCGAGTTCGCGCTTCAGCTTCTCCGCCTGCTCTCGCTGTTGCTCGGTTACTCTCGGTTCTTGTACCCCTTGTGCCTTAGCGATCTTGTCAGCCACCCCTTGAAGATTCGTCTGAATATTACGCAGTTCGGTGCGGCGCGGCTCAAACTCTTTGTCCACACCCCTGGCGGCAATCACCAATCGCCCGATGCCTTGCTTTTCATCGCCAAAGAAGGCCGTGTTGATAATGGCGATCCAGACCTCGGCAGGAGCACCACCAGTGCTCGGCGTCGCCGCCGTGGGTGCGGGGCTGGATGGCCGGGCAGTCGGTTGTTGTTGCGCGTTGGCGGAAAACAGGCTCGCCGCGACCAAAGCGGCAGTTGCGATTAAACGACGTGTTGTCATGATTTTCTATAATGCTCCTTGCAGGTTAGAGAAGGCAACGCTTGCAAAAGATACAAGCGTTGCCGGATGGTTCATATTGCAAAATGGTTTCTACTTTTGAGTTGCAAAATTGTTAGAAAGTTCGCCCAATGCTGAAGCGGAAAACATTCTTCTGTTCAAACGTGAGCCGCCGGTTGGTATCAGGATCACGAATCTCTTGGGCATTTGGATTGTACGCATAGATCAAGCGAAATGGCACGTTGACCACTGGCACCTGGACGCGGAACTCGACGCCAAAACTTGATCGATAATTGTTGAACCTCGAATTAATGCTTTCCGATAAGCGCAGAACTTGGTTGGTCTGCCCTTCGCCGCGTAGGTAAACCGGTTGGAAGCCGATGGGCAAACCCGTTATCGGGTCGGTTGGGCCGACGCGCAACGCGTTATTAAATTCTTCCTGTGTCACTAATCGAGAATCACGCAGAAGCAAAGCGGGCTGAAACTGATTGTTGCCAACCGCCGCAAGTTGTGGGTTGGCGAGAAAGGTCAGCCCATTCAGCGAGCGGCCATTGAGCCCCGTGAATACATCGTCCGACTGAAAGAGGTTCGAGATGGTCTGGTCGCTCGTTTTACGCAGATTGAAAACTGTTCCGACGTCGGCGAAAGCCGCGACGCTCACCGGGCCGAAGATCGGTATGCGATATTCAACGTTCGCCAGAAGTTGTGTGTCGCCGCCGATTGCCGACGTATCGTAGAGTTCCAAAAGTCTCGGATCGAGATTGGGGAACTGCTCGGAGACTCGCGGAAGTCGCAGAGCGTTCGAACCGCTCGTCCCGGTGAAAACACCAATGTTCGTGATGTCTGAGGGAATGCCGGGAATCTGTGCCGCCGTGCCTGTTTGGTTCGACGCGAGCACAACATTGCGCGTGGTGAAGAAGGTGTCAATGGGTGCGCGCGGACTGATCGAACGAACGTTATACCCGCGAATTGTATCTTCGCCGCCGAGGAAGAATCGCTCGTAGATCGGCACGCCGTTGACGAAGGCAAGCGATTGAGTTTGCGCTTCCCTGATCTTATTACTTAAACCAATGCTACCGACTGTGCCCGCGAGTATACGGAAGCCGAGCACCTCAGGGTTTTGGTCACGCCCGGTGCGGCGGATCGGGAGATACTGTCGGTAAGAGAGACTCGGTTGATATGTACGTACATCTCCGCCGAGGCCTGCGAGCGCCGCCGAAAAGGCCAGCTCTCTGCCCGTGTACGGATCGATGTTACTGGTTCGATAGTCAAGCGCGTTGTAGACAAAGGTCGGCGTGATCCGGCTGGTCAAAATGTTCGGCTGACGGTAGATGACCGGGATCCTTCTATTCGGATCGGCTTGTAGGTTAACCTCCGGGTCTTTCACACTTGTCTGCGAAATCGAATATGACAAACCGATGCGCGAGAACCTGGTGAACGGACGCCGACGATAAAACTCCGACAACGGGGCGCTAAGGAAGACAGAGCCGCCCGTCGTGTTTTGGGTAAAAAGGTTCGTCTCATCGACGTTCAAAAAGTCCAGCGTCGAACCGAACAATCCCTGCTGCACATCAAGGTTCTGCGAAAGGAACGAGCCTTCACCGAAAAATTTATATGACGATGTGAAGATGGAGAATCCGGCGGTGATCGGACGATTGCGGATGTACGGCTCGGTGAAGGAGAAGACGAATGATCGCTGACGATTGCCCGCGGCGACGTTGAACGACAAGGATTCGCCGCGCCCTAAGAGATTCGCAGTTGAATACTGCAAACCGAAAAACGATCCGCCGATGCCGGAGACGCCACCGTTGAAGGATATTTCCTGACGACCACGCTCCGTGACCTTAACGTTAACGTCCACCTGGGCTTCCTCATCGTTCTGTCGGAAGTCAATATCTTTCTCTTTGTCGATTGGATCGAAGTAGCCGGTTTGATTAAGGCGTATGACCGAGTTCTCAAGCCCAATCTGATTGTAAATATCGCCTTCGTTCAAAAAGATTTCGCGGCGCAGAACATTGTCGCGTGTAAAGGTGTTGCCCAAAAACTCCAACCGTCGAAGGGTAAACTGCTTGCCTTCAGTGATCGAAACGGTGAAGTCGGCGACGCCTTCATTGGGGTTCTGCGCATTATCACGGAAGGCCGGCTCTATCGAAGGCTCGTACTGGATAAAACCTTGCGAGCCGTAAACTTTCTTCAGATCCTCGTACAAGGCCTTGCCGATGCGGTCGCCATTGGCGAGTTCGCCTGGTTTAAGACCAATGACGGCGCGAATATAATCTTCAGAGAAGATCGAATTGCCTTCAATCTTTATCTCGCCGAGGCGATAAATTTTACCTTCATTAATGGGGATCGTAATCCGCAGCGCGTCGTCTGTTGATGATAGCAGCGGCAGCGGGATGAAGAGTCCCGTCCGGCGCTGGCCTATTCCATCAATTCGTGGCTCGCCGGTGCGGGCTTGCAGGTGGCCTTTCGAGCGCATGTAGTTTGTCACCAGCCGCAAATCTTCCTCAAGCTTGCGCTGGTCGAGGATGTCTTCCCCCTTGAAGCGCGAGACGAGGCCAGCCTCGCGAACGTATTTCATCTGGCCGCGGAGTTCGCCGTCTTTGAAAGCCTGGTTGCCATCGAAGTCAACTTCGACGACGCGGACGCGCTCGCCTTGATCAACATTAAAGGTGATCGCGATTGAAGTTGCCGAAACATCTTCCCTGTCATCTTTAACCGTCGCATTCGGATAGCCGCGCGCGGCGAGTAGTTCCCTAATGACGCGCGTCGCGGCGCGAATCTTTACCGGATCGGCAATCGATTCCTTGGAGACGCCGGTGCGACTTTCACGAAAGGCTTTGAGTACATCCGCTTCAGTGATGCTCTTCAAACCCTTGAACTGAATGTCGCGGATGATCGGAAGTTCTCTCACTTCGAAGATGACCAGAACGCCGCCGCGCTCCCCCGGCTCGGTATAAACCCGCGTTGCCGTTTTATCGAAGAATCCAAGCGTAAGCAGGGCTTGCAAATCTCGCTGAACCTGCTGCTCGTTAAACGGATCGCCCTGGCGAGTCTGTATATAGTAAAGAAGGTTTTCGTCGCTGTTACGGCGGTTGCCGGTGATGTCGACATTTTCAACAAGTGTCTGTTGGGCTGCCGGTTGCTGCGGCTCCTGCGCATGCGTCGCGCGAAGCGGTATGAATAATTGATTGCTTGCTAAAGCAAGGACTAACGTAAATAAGAAGGCCCATGTACGCATAAACGACTTGATTCCTTACACATAATGAAGACTTTTAAGGGGAGTATGAAACAGTTACCTTCGTCTTGAAGCGCCCAAGAATTGTCGCGCGAGCGCCCCAATACTGATGTTGGAAGCATTTGGATTCAAGGAGTTCGTGCCCCGTTGCCAATTATTTGGGTTTGCCAAAGCCGCGCATTATATTGAGACAGGGAGTAAAAGTCCAAAGCTAACGGGCGCGAGTTAACACCCGCGCCCGTCTTTCTCAACCAAAAACAGCATCAGCCACAGAGGCACCGCAATCACGGAGAAAAGTATGCAGAATGCCGGAAGGCAGTCCACATGCGTTCTGCCTTCTCTCTCCACCCTGTATCTCCTCGGTCCCTATGGCTAATCTTTTTGTGCGGTTGATTTAATGAATTAACAACGCATCGCCCGGTTCCTCAACGCCTACAGGGCGGCGGCCTAGATCTTCACCATCCTGAAACACTTCAATCAGCGTTGCTCCGCCGAGCATGCCTTGGATCAAATCCTCTGAGAGCGGATCTTCAACATATTTTTGCAGCGCGCGACGGAGCGGACGTGCTCCGTACGAGCGGTCGGCGCACGTCTTCTGGACGATCCAGCGTCTGGCTTCTTCCGTCAAGCGAACTTCCAGTCCTGTGCGCGATAACGTTTTGTTCATCTGTTCGACTTGCAGACCGACGATCTCCAGCAGTTCATCGTCATGTAGTTCATCAAATATGATTACTTCATCAAGCCTGTTAATAAACTCCGGGTTGAATGTTTGGCGCACGGCCGACATCACCATCTCTTCCATCTTCTCGCGGGAAGCATCAGCCGTCGCTTGGAAACCCATCGTGCCACGCTTTTGGATAAACCTCGCGCCGATGTTCGAGGTCATAATGATGATGGCGTTTTTGAAATCGACGGTGTTGCCCAAAGCATCCGTCAGGATGCCGTCCTCAAAGACTTGCAGCAGAATATTAAAGATGTCCGGATGCGCTTTTTCGATTTCGTCAAACAACAAGACGGAATAGGGTGAACGCTTAATGCGTTCGGTTAACTGCCCGCCTTCTTCGTGTCCGACGTAGCCGGGAGGGCTCCCAATCATTTTCGAGATCGAATGCTTCTCCATATACTCGGACATGTCGAAACGGATCATCGAACGTTCGCTGCCAAACAAGAATTCGGCGAGCGAACGTGCGACCTCGGTTTTGCCGACGCCGGTCGGCCCAAGAAAGAGGAACGAACCGACGGGGCGCTGCGGATTCTTGAGTCCGGCGCGCGAGCGGCGGATTGCGCGGGCGAGCGCCGAGATGGCCGGACGCTGCGCGATCACACGCTCATGCAGTTCCGCTTCAATGCGCAGCAGCTTATGTTGTTCTTCTTCTTTGAGTGACGTAATGGGGATGCCGGTCCAGCGTGCGATCACTTCCTCGATGTCATCTTTGGTAACTTCACCGGTCATCAGCATGTCTTCTTCTTCGGGAAAGCGTGCGCTGACGCCGCGTTCTCCGATATAGGGTCCCCGACCCTTTTCATCGCTGAACTGTCTGCGCTCGACCTCAGCCATTTGCTCACGCCGTATACGAAGCTTGACGCGCGCGCCCGCTTCGTCGATCACGTCAATCGCTTTGTCGGGCAAGAAACGGTCTGGGATGTAACGAGTGGATTGATAAACGGCGGCTTCGAGAGCGTTGTCGGTGTAGCGTACTTGGTGGAAAGCTTCGTAGCGTTCGCGCAGCCCTTCGAGGATCTGTACGGCTTCATCTTCGGACGGGGGCGGCACTTTGACGGCTTGAAAACGACGTTCGAGCGAACGATCTTTTTCAATCGACTTGCGAAACTCTGCCGGAGTGGTCGCGCCGATGCACTGGATTTCACCGCGCGACAGGGCGGGCTTCAAAATATTTGCGGCATCAAGCGACCCTTCGGCACTGCCCGCGCCGACGAGCGTGTGTAATTCATCAATGAACACGATGTAGTGTGGATTCTCCACCAACTCGCGCATAATCTGTTTAAGCCGCTCCTCGAACTGCCCGCGGTACTTTGTGCCCGCGACGATCAACGACAGATCAAGCGACAGGATACGTTTGTGCTCAAGAAAAGATGGAACATCACCGGCTTTAATGCGCTGCGCGAGACCTTCGACGATGGCGGTTTTGCCGACTCCGGGTTCGCCGATAAGGACGGGATTATTTTTGGTGCGGCGACAAAGAATTTGGATAACGCGTTCGATCTCGTTTTCGCGCCCAACTAACGGATCGAGTTTATCGTTTTGCGCATCGTCTGTGAGGTCGCGGGAAAACTCGGCGAGGTGCGGCGTGTCCTTCTTCTGCGTACGCGAGTCGGGACTGCCTGAGGCGCGCGCGATCTCTTCGCGGACGGCGGCGATGCGTAACCCACGCTCATACAAAATCTCGGCGGCCACCGAGCGCTCTTCCTTGAGCAGTCCGAGCAGTAGATGCTCTGTGCCGATGTGCCGGTGTTGCAAGCGATCCGATTCTTCATGAGCGTATTGCAGAACCCGCTTGGTGTCAGGAGCAAGAGGCAGTTCGACCGCCGCCGAGTGCTTCTCGCGGAACGGGGCGCGTCCCTCGATCTCGCGTCGGATGGCGTCGAGCGGAGCCTGCGTTCGCGCGAGGAAACGTGAAGTCAATGTTTTGTCTTCACGCATTAACCCGAGAAGAAGATGCTCGGGACCAATTGCGGCAGCGCCAAATTGTGACGCTTCGTAGCGTGCAAAGAAGATCACGCGCCGCGCTTTCTCCGTGTAGCGTTCAAACATGAAATCGTTACCGCCTCAATAGGAAAACTTACTTAATTTTAGCGTGCACGGTGGCACGATCTGCAACCATCGCCACTCATACGGGGCATTATAACTAAAATGTGCGTCGGATGTCAGACGGCTCACGAAAGGATGAAGGAGTCACGAAAGGATAAAGGCGGAAGGATGAAGGATGAATAAGAAGCAGATTGCTTTTCTGTCTTCACTTCCGCCTTCATCCTTCCGCCTTTCATGACTCCTTTGCTTGCAGCCGTCCATCGTGCAGCCGCAGGACGCGGTCACACAGGCGTGCCAAGCGCTCATTGTGCGTGGCGATGACGACTGCCGCGCCCGACTGTTCGCGCGCCAGACTTGCGAGCAGTGCACCGACTTCATCTGCGGTTTGCTCGTCGAGGTTGCCGGTCGGTTCATCCGCCAGCACCAGTCGCGGGCGGGTGACGAGCGCACGAGCCACGGCGATTCTTTGCTGTTCGCCTCCGGAGAGTTGGCTCGCCTTGCGCGTCGCGCATGCGCCGAGTCCAACGCAGCGCAACAGTTCCTCAGCGCGACCCAGAGCCTCCGGCCACTTTCGGCGCGCGATTAGTAGCGGCAGCGCAACGTTTTCAATCGCAGACAGATCAAGCAGAAGGCGATGAGACTGGAAGACAAAGCCCACCGTCTCATTGCGGAAGTGGGCCACCTCCGCATGCGCCGCACGGCTAACTTCAAAATCGCCAACTCGCACGCTGCCGCTATCCGCCGCCTCCAAACCGCCGAGCACATGCAGCAGCGTTGATTTGCCTGTGCCCGACGCGCCCATCACCGCGACAAGTTCGCCTGCCGCGACCGAGAGGCAAATGCCGCGCAGCACTTCCGTCCGTCCGTTCGTTGCATCGGGATAAGCTTTCCAGAGATCGCGAACTACGAGAAAAGGATTAACGCCAGAGGTCAGGAGACAGGAGTCAGATGTCAGAATAGATGGCTGCCGCTTCTCTTCTGGCTCCTGATTTCTGGCTCCTGTCTCCTCCTTATTACCCTTCATAGCGCAAAGCTTCAGCGGGGCGCGCCCGTGCGGCGGCGCGTGCCGGGTAGACGGTTGCGAGCAGGCTCACGATGAAAGCAATCGCTGCGGTCAGCAGAACATCTCTCGCGCGCGGATGAAACGGCACTTGGCTGATTGAGTAGACGTCGGCAGGCAACTGGATTAGTGCGAAATGATCGCCGATGAAACACAGACTGAGGCCGAAGGTAATTCCGGCAAGGGTGCCGATCAATCCGACAAAAGCGCCTTCGAGCATAAAGATCGAGATGATGTTTAACGGCCGCGCGCCCATTGTGGCGAGGATGGCGATCTCGGCACGACGTTCGACCACCACCAGCACCAGCGTTGTCGTGATGTTAAGCCCCGCGATCACCATGATCAGCACAATAACCAACCACACCACTCGACGCTCAAGCGCGAGCGCGGCGAAAAGGGCTTGGTTCGCTTGCTGCCAATCAACCACCGTCCAGCCGCTGCCCACCGCGGCGCGCACCCGCTCCCTAACCGCCGGTGTATTGTATATGTCTGCCACCTTAATGCTGATCACCGAAGCGGGCGCCTCTGGGCCACTCTCCAGCCGGTCCAGCGACAGGTAGATCCATGTCGAGTCGTATTCATAGAGGCCAAAGCGAAAGATGCCTGCGACGCGAATAGGGCGACGGCGTAAGGCGCGGTCGTCAAGCGGGCCAGCCACTTCGCTGATAATGATTTCAGCTTTGTCACCAACTCGAAGATTAGCGCGCGCCGCTAGTTCCACCCCGATAATCGCTTCGGCAAGCGGCAAGTCTTCCAACTCCCCGCTTAAATCATTAGAGGCATCATGCCGCAAAGGCTTATCTGATTTACTGCCCACTAACGAGGCTTCATGCAGCAGAGGTTCGATTGACCCGGCGATAAGCGCACGCTGCACTTCAGCGACTGCGCGTTGAGCTGAGCAGTTGATGCCGCGCAAGATGGTATATATGGCCGCTTGGTCGGTGCTGAGCAACGCTCCGGCGTAGGTGGTCGCGGAAGCGTCAATAACGCCCGTGACGCTGCGCAGTTCAGAGATTAATGCACTGTGGTTTGTGATCCGTTGGTTGTCGGCGCGTGCGAGAGTGATGTGCGCTGTGCCACGCAGAATCTTATCTTGCATTTCGTCACGAAAGCCGTTGGCAAGCGCGAGCGCCGTAATCAGCCCGGCCACACCGAGGGCAATACTAAGTACGGCAACCAGCGCTGTGATGTGCGCGCTCCAACTGCGGCGCGTGCTTCGCCGTGAACGAAGGTAACGAAGCGCAAGGAAAATTTCATACGGCATAAAGCTGAAAGCATCTCCGATGAACCAGCAAATCTTCTGCGATCGCGAGTGCTTGCGGCGAGCTATGTGTTGGCGGGTTTGCTGGTGGGGACAAGTGAATCAATAAAGTCAGCTTCGAAGGAACCTTCAGCACGTTTGACCATTGTTAAGCGGTTGCCGCGTTCGTTGTATTGAACTTCATCCATAATGT
Organism: Pyrinomonadaceae bacterium; assembly: GCA_013812565.1. GTDB lineage: Bacteria > Acidobacteriota > Blastocatellia > Pyrinomonadales > Pyrinomonadaceae > JACCTF01. The sequence goes on from JACCTF010000871.1 coordinate 10,574, forward strand.
TATGAATCAGCAACACGCCGCGTCCCGATGTTTTGAACAAATTTGACGGATCGCACGGGTCCGGCAGTTCGCCTACCTTGAATCCTTTACCTTCGTCTTCAATTGTGAAGCGCGCTTCTTCGGCGGAAAGTTCGGCAGTGATACGCACGAGCTTGCGCGGATCATTTTCATTGCCGTGGACGACGGCATTGACGAAAGCCTCATCAAGCGCGACATAGAGGTTGGAGCGGTTGGGCTGGACGATGCCGAGCTTAGCGACGCGCTCCATCAGATAATGCAACACGCCGTTCATTAACGAGAGATCGCTGGGCAACTCAAAATCGATCCGCTCGCGCACGTAAGGCATCGCCTTCAGATCTTCGACGAAGCG
>JACCTF010000894.1 GCA_013812565.1 Pyrinomonadaceae bacterium
GTTCAGTATGTTCAAACATGGTGTCCTCCCATCGAACGATGGCTGAAAATCACTCGCGCGCCGCCGTTAAACTCTTGCCCTGCGGATCGGTAGTAGAATTTTGCAAATCACTTTTTTAGGAACCAGCGCGGGTGTGCCAACGCGACAGCGCAACGTTTCCAGCGTCGCGCTGCGTCTCGCGCAGCGAGCCGAGTGGTGGATGTTCGACTGCGGCGAAGCGACGCAGCATCAAATCCTTCACAGCGACCTGAAGATCAGTCAACTTCGGCGCATCTTTATCACACACTTGCACGGGGATCACATCTTCGGCTTGATGGGTTTGCTGGCGAGCTATGGTATGGCTGGCAATTCTCATTCGATTGATGTTTATGGGCCGCCCGGAATTGAAGAATACATCGGGGCTTGCACGCGCTACTCCGAGACGCGTTTTGCTTACCCCATCGAAATCCACACTGTCGGACCCGGCGAGGTTTACAAAGACGAAGAGTTCACTGTCAGTTGCAATTTATTAAAGCATCGGATCACGGCGTTTGGTTACCGTGTGAGCGAGCAGGACAGACCGGGGCGATTCGACGTTGAGAAGGCTACGGCTCTGGGGATTCATCCCGGACCGCTCTACGGCAGGCTCAAGCGCGGTGAACAGATCACGCTCGCAGATGGTCGCCGGGTTAATGGCGCTGAACTATGTGGGCCGCCGGTGATTGGTCGTAAAATCGTCTACTGTACGGATACTACTTACTGCAAAACAGCGGTGGAACTAGCGCGGGATGCTGACGTGTTGATTCATGAAGCCACGTTCTCCAGCCAAGACACCGAGAACGCTCGTCGAAGCATGCACTCAACGACGGAAATGGCCGCTCGGGTTGCGCACGAAGCCGGTGTGAAGCAATTGATTCTGACGCATCTCAGCCCTCGCTATGTTCCCGGCAACACCATTGAGCCTGATGATCTGCTCCGGGAAGCCCGCGTCATCTTCCCGGATACAGAACTAGCTTATGACTTCATGAGCTTTGAAATACCGCGGCATCAGACGGCGCTGCATACCTGACATTTCGATAGATATCACTGATTACGATTGGCGACAGTCGGTTGCTTCGGCACGATTGTTAACTTGATCGGCTGCGCGGCATGTTCGGATGCAATAGGCGAATTGGTTTCCACACGGCCGACAATGTAGAGCTGTTGTTCGAGCGGCGGAGTGTTGGGATCGACGGCGATCTTGAATGTGCGGCTGGTTTCAGTCTCCGTGATTAGAACGCCGTTCAAACCGACATCCGGAATCGTGATGCCGAGAGGCATGTTTCGCACCTCGACGGGAACGCGGCCGGCAAATCCGTTCCGGCGGTTGATCCGCACCGTTATATCTACTATGTCTCCCGGCTTGAGGATCAACTCCTTCTGTTCAGTTGAGATTGTCAGATCAGGCGGGGAAGCAACGGAGACGACGCTGATCATATCTTCCGGATCGGCAACACGGGAAATCTCTCGGCCTGCAATCTCAGCCGTCCCGACGACCAGCAATGTAATGGGTGCGATCTTGTTAGTTGTTAGATTAGTAGGAGCGGAGATTGTCAGAACCGTCGAGTAATGATTCGGCAGAATGCTCCCCCGTGTCGCTTGCAACCCGGCGGGCAAACCTTCCAATCGCACATCAATCCGTCCATCAAATCCATCGATACGATTGGCTGTGACCGTGACGGGCACGCTTCCGCCAACTGGAACGTTCGGACTTGCAGGGTTGACGGTCAGCGTATAGTCCGGCGCGGGCGCTGCGATGGTCAAACGATAAGCGTGAGTCGCTTCGCCGCCCGTGTCCCTAACATCTTTCAAACGCAGGTAGTATTCGCCGTCTTCGGGAGCGACAAAGCTGAGGTGAGAGTCTTTGCCGTAGCCGGGGCCGCCGTCGTCGTTGCGGTAAGTAAAAGTAACGGGCGGCATTCCTCCCGAAGGCAGTTCGGTGTCGGGCTTATGCAGTGAGACTTTGTAGACCGGGGTATCCAGCGCGTGCGTCTCGGGCGTCGTTCCCTCAAAACCGATGCGTTGCCCACGCGAGCCGATAATCAAAAAATCTTCATCCGGATTCTCAGGAAGCTGCTCGATTCTGATCAGTTCACCTTCCATCATCAGGTAATCTCCGATTGCCATCCCGGTCATCGAAGCCAGCCTGACGCCCCGGCCTGCTGAATCGTGATCGCGGAGCGTCGTAAATGTTTCAAGCACCGGACGGGCGACAACGCGGGGAATCGTCTGACCCTTGCGATCTAAAATCTCAATCGCTGAATCAAGCAGCGATC
>JACCTF010000914.1 GCA_013812565.1 Pyrinomonadaceae bacterium
ACTCTCGTTTCCGCGTAACTGGTACTACAGCCACATCGTTTGTCGCTGCTCGTCGTCGCTCCTCTGCTTCGCGCGCTTTCAGTCGATGTAAGGCTCTCGTGAGTTGTTCTGCCGTCAGCGGCGGATCTAGTCCGAAGGCGCGCCGTGCCGCGTGGCACTGGTCGCTGCCGGCCTCGAAGCTGCGGCACGCCGAAGGCCGCAGGCTGTAGATGCTGCACCTGACGGCTCTGCCGATTTCACCTTCTAACCCGACGCAGTGGTTCGTCACCGGATCGCGCCTCATCTGGCGTCTGGCGATCGGCGCAGGCGAACTTCCACGCTCGCCGATCTTCCAGTAGTGTGAGCGCGGAACTGAGTCACCTTCTTCGACCGCGACACACGTGTAGAAGGCGCAGCACGCTCCGCACGTTCGGCAATCTGGAACGATGCCAGCAGGCGAGTCAATAACCTTATCGGCGAGTCTGCCTGACAACCGCTCTGCGGCGATCTGCGGCTTGTTCGTGCGCTTCGCCATCTCTTTGACGAGATGCCCGACCAGTCGCTCGTAGGTGTGACCGCCGATCAGCCGGCGGCGCGTGATTTGAACTAAATGCGCTTCGTTCATCCGCTTTATGATAACCCTCAAGTGGTGCGTGTCCTCTTCATCTGCCTTCAGTCGATCGTCACTATTATAAACCGACGACGATCTGTGTTGCTGGAACGAAGCCGGCGACCTTTTCGTGAATCTCCGTACGAGGATAGCGATGATTAGTTCGGAAGTGAACGAGCGGGAGGTATACGATGTGCATGTCTAGTGTTTCTTGTAACCCCAGATGCGCTACGCGATCGAGCGGTGCGGGAAGCATGACGACCAGCGCGCCTATCAAGCAGGTAGTTGTGAGAGGCGAGCGCTGAACTCGCCGCCCGGTTCTGTTCGACAAAATCCCTAAGCCGGCTTCGTAGCACGTTGTTCCCTGCTCTCTTTCCGCAGGCCCGCCTCGCGTGTCGCGGGCGCGCCGCTATCATCTTTTTCGCTGACCTCCTTTACCGTGTCAAGTCTGTTTTTGGGTTCGCAAGTTCTGCGATCATCCTTGGTGAACGTCGCTAGGTGAGGGTCGGGTGCGACGACTACTCGCCCTGCTTGATGACCTTCACACACAACTTCTATGCACGCCTTCCCGCTCCGTTGCGCCCGCGCGTGCGTTGAAGATAAAGCTTACCCACGGGCACTGCGCTTTGTGCCATAATCATTCGGCGCCACACACGGCTGAGAGCTGTACACCATGTCCAACGTCACCGAACAGTTTGCAACCACCACCCCCTTCACCGATCGCTGAGGTGAACTCGATGGCTTTCGCCCCGCTTCACTCCGCCGCCCTTTCGGCATCCGCGGCACTGACGGGTGAAGACGAAAGCGCCATCCGACGTCTCCACGTCGCGCTTGATGCCCGCTTCATCGCTCTTATCTTAAGCGACCACCGCCCCACACGCACACGCTTGCTGGCGCACCTCGCCGGGTCGCTTCCAGCCGCCGAGTACCGCGTCCTGCGGGTGAGTGTCCCGCCGCAGGCGACACGCGCTCGTCTCATAAGTTTGATTGCGGGTAGTGCCGGTCTCGTTCAACCAGAGGATGCTACCGGTACTTACTCACGCACCTCCGCTTACGATTTACTGCGGCGTTTCGAAGCGGAGGCGGTCAGGTCTTACACCGACGGGCGGCGTACGCTCGTCATCTTCGACGACGCTCACTTGTTATCCCCCGCAGGGCTGCACCTGATTCATTCGCTCAGCAACATCACTGCAGAGAACGACCTCGCGGTTGCGCTTGTCCTGGCCGCCGCGACTTCGTTCGGCGAGCGCTTGCGCCGCCCCGCATGGCGCGCTCTCGCCTCGCGCACCGGAGCGGTCGTGCGCGTTGAGCGGTAAGCAGAACGATTCTCTTTCGCCTCAAGCATCCTCCTGTACATTTTGATCCGCTTGTCCAATTGGGTAGTGCTACACTCCTTCACGCTCGTGACGAACTGCTTCGGCCTGCCACAATCCGGCCATGATGTTAACTGATGGTGAATTCACCGAATGGATTTGGCTCTAATCAGCCGGATGGAATGTTGGCGTAGCACAGTCTGAACGTCGGGGTATTCAATGGCCTTGAGCGCTTCTTCGACCTTCTCGATGCTCACGCCGTAGTAGCGGACTTTGCCTTGTCTGACGAGATTATCAAGTGCCTCGAAGACCTCCGGCCGGTAGTAGACCTCCGTCGAAGGGCAGTGCAGTTGCACCAAGTCCAATGCTTGTACTTCCATGTTTTTAGGCTGCGTTCGACGAAGGCGGTCAGGTTTTCAGCCGTATATCCGCTGGTCACGTGCCGGTCCAAACGCCGCCCCGCCTTTGTGGCGATGATGATCTCCTCTGTGCATTCACACCTGAGCTGGGCCAGCAGCCGTTCACTGCGTCCATCGCCATAAACATCAGCCGTGT
>JACCTF010000951.1 GCA_013812565.1 Pyrinomonadaceae bacterium
ATGTTTTTGCGAGCCTTCCTGCATTACCTTTTCGCGACAAAGAGTTTGATCTCGCGTTGGTTTCGCACGTGCTATTTACATACTCGGATCATCTCTCGTTTGATTTCCATCTCTCCTCGATAACTGAGCTGTGCCGTGTCGCAAAGGAGGTGCGTATCTTCCCGCTGCTCGACATAAGTGGAACAAAGTCGGTGCATGTTGAACCGACAGCTTCGGCGATGAAGCACAAGGGGTATAAAGTGGAATTTCTGATAACCCCGTATGAATTTCAGAAAGGTGCGCACACGATGCTGCGTATACTTCCATGATGAAAATCAAAGTTGGCGTAATGGGGTCAGCCGACGATACATTACCGAACGGAGTCGCCGCGTCTTTGCGCGAGACGGCCGAGGCGCTGGGTCAATCGATTGCTGCACGCAACCTAGTACTCCTGACCGGCGCGACCACAGGCTTGCCGTACATCGTCGGCAGGGCCGCGCACAACGCGGGCGCGCTACATGTCGGCGTCTCGCCCGCGAGCAATGCACGCGAACACGGCGCGACTTATAAACTGCCGACGGACGCCTGCCATGTCTTGATCTACACGGGCTTCGGTCTCAAAGGCCGCAATGTGGTGCTGGTGCGTTCGTGCGACATCGTTATCTTCATTGGAGGCGCTACAGGCTCGCTCAACGAACTCACCATCGCCTACGATGAACAGCGTGTGATCGGTTGTTTGACGGGAACCGGCGGCGTCGCAGACCACGCGGCAAGCATCCTTCAGACGTTCCCGAAAAAAGCGGAGGCGCGTCTCTTTTGTGAAACTGATCCGGAGAAATTGCTGGCGTCCTGTGTCGGCGCGCTTCGCTAACCGGTTCTCTTGCTGATTGTAGATTGCGGATTGCGGATTGCGGAATGAAGAAGGCTTTGGCCTGCTAATCCGCAATCCCAAATCCACATTCCGCAATCCGCAGACGCATATCGAACGGACGAGGTGGGCAAACAGCAACGCAAAGCCAAGGTTGAAGCCATGCAAGCGAGCGTAGATACAATCGAAGCGTATTACATAAACGAAGAATTTTCGCTTACTGATCTGGACCACGGCGCATGGAACGATGCGCGACCGGTGCAAATCACTCGATACTGGTCTGGGAAGGAAGCGCCGACTACACGGCATCTGGAAGCGCGGGTCATCTGGTCCGGCGAAGCGCTATCGGTGAGCTTCATTTGTCGGCAAGCGGAGCCGCTTATTGTCAGCTTACATCCGCAATGCGCGCAGAAGACGATGAATCTATGGGAGCGCGATGTGTGCGAAGTCTTTATCGCGCCCGAGGCTTGCACGCCCGAGCGCTACCGGGAGTTTGAAGCCGCGCCAACTGGAGAATGGCTTGATCTGGCGATTCACCAAACACCGCTGGAGCGCGCCACTGACCGGCAATTTAGTTCAGGAATGACGACCGCGGCGCGCATTGCTTCAGGCGAAGTGAGAATTGCGACGCGTATTCCCTGGCAGGCATTCGGACGTGCGCCGCGAGCGGGTGACGGATGGCGCGCAAATCTCTTCCGTTGCGTTGGATCGGGCGCAGAGCGCGGGTACTTGGCATGGCAACCGACGCTTACCATCGAACCCAACTTTCACGTACCGCAAGTTTTCGGTTGGCTGCGCTTTAATCCTTGAATTTGTCAGCACTGCGAGTTGCTTGTTCAGCGAATCGTGCGAAGGTAGGCGTCAAGTTTCGTGCTATTGCTGTTGCTTATCTCGATGATGTTCACACCAATTAAAAAGCCTGTTTCATTTTTATCTTCATCGAGCTTTTCGTAGCGTACCGGATTGACAAGCATTTGGATTGATTCTTTGGGAAGTCGAAGCGTGAGGTCGAGGGAGCAATCTGATCCGACGAGGTAACTCCCGCCGATGCGAATCGTGGATGTAATCAACCCGACGCCCGTGGAGCTAATATCATATGTGTATCCATCGAGCGTCAGCGGCCGACTCGCATTGATAACCCTTGCTTTAGTTCCGGCAGATACGATACTGAACGGCAGGCGCACCGGGTAGCGTGTCGCGTACCGACGATTGTTTGCGAACTCGCGCAAGCGGGCCGCGATCTGACGCATCAATTCCGGCACTTGCTCATATACCTCACGAATCGCTTCAACGTGAAAACCTACTTTGAAAGCGACGGCAGAATCAAATATCCATAGCGCGATAAAAGAGATAAAGAGTCGGCTACTCGCAAAGCACTAACTGAGGAAATATGCCGCTCTCCCGGAACGCTCACCATAAGCATTGTAACTACAACAATTAAATACTTGCAAACGAGGGTATAAAATCGATTGTGTAAACGGTCATTGAGGAAGTAACTTTCAACTCTTATTAAGGAGAAC
>JACCTF010000967.1 GCA_013812565.1 Pyrinomonadaceae bacterium
GTGTTGGCGTTGCCGATGGCGTCGGCACCGGAGTTGGTGTCGGCGCTGGGCCACCGATAGCGCCCGGCACCTGCCCTGCGCTTTCAGATGGAAGGGTGGTGCTGCAAGCTGGTAAATCTATTACCCCGCCGAGCAACGGCAAAATATATGTAAACTTATAATTCGTAGAAATGCTTGCTGTGACTGAGCCGATGTTGGTGCCGTAACACGGTGACGCGCAGGAGTTCACTGAGCTATCGGGATTAGCCGTCACAATAACATCGGCAGTAGTTAGGCCATCGACCAGCGGCTTCGCGGTCGCAGGGTTTGCAGCATCGTCACCGTAAACGGCGTACAATTTGGCTTTGTCAATATTCGCGGTGTCTGTTGGGGTTTGGACGCGAAGGACAGCATGGCGAGCGCCGCGTCGTGTCACGTCTGCCAGCGCGTTTACTGTCCATAGAAGGCGCCCAAGTTCTAGAACGGCGAAAATCGCCGTAAAGAAGAGCACCCCTGCAATGGCAAACTCCACCGTCGAGCTACCGCGTTCACCGTTACTCTGTTTTATGCTACGCAACATTCGCGAAACACCTGACTCTTAGGTAGGCAGCCACAAAAACCGCATGGTAGTGCTCGGGCTGACGTTGATGGTTAACCAGTTGATCTTGGTAACACTTCCAAATCCGAAATCTTGAGAGTAGTTAATGATTGACACTTTCACCTGATCCGGCTGTGTCGTGCTGCTCCCGCCAATTGGTGTAATTTGCACGTTATTTATCGTTAAGTTCTTGAGAATGGGTTTGTCCGACGGGCCCGGAGCAGTTGTTTTCCCGTAAACGACAAATCTTTTAGCTTCCGTTTGCGTTGTAGAATTGTAAGCATGGCGCGTGACGTACCGCGCCCCGGCGCGCGTCGCCTTCGCAAGGGTCGTGTAGGAGTAAAAGTATCTTCCGAACTCGGCAACACCTGCTATGAGCAAAAAAAGCAACGGTAGAACAATAGCGAGTTCGATCATTTGCGTACCACGCTCGTTAGTGGCGAAGCGACTGAAAAAGTACTTTCTACCCGTCCGCATCTTCATCGCAATAACTCCGCTCACTTATAGAGAACAATCGTTACAACACTCGTGCTGGCGCCGCCTCCCTGCACGTAACCACCCCCGGCGGGGGCTGTTGCGGGTCCAACATACTCGGCCGTTATGTCGCCTTCGCATTCTCCTGGCAGACAACCCCCCGGCGGACCGGTCTTAGGAACTTCTTTGACCAGGAGAAATTTCCCCCATCTGGGATTGGTCAAAGGTATGCAGGCATTGCTGCCACTCCCATTAGGGTACGCAGATTGTTCGATCATCGGAATTTCTAATACTCGTCGGTGAGCCACCCCGGGAAAACCTATCGTGGGAGCTAAAAAGTTATCGATAGTTCTGGGACCTGTAAGCCCCTGCTCATACGTTGCGTTATTCACGTTTTGTTTGACGTTTTCGTCGGGCGGGAACTGAGTTGAAAAACTGGGTGCTAATGGAGGATCGTAAATGCCGAGACGCACGTTGAGTCCAGCGGCTGTCGGGCCTCTCATGTTGCCGGTTTTGACCTGGAGACAGGAAGTACAGCCCTTTACGCCACCAGCCAGCGCGTCACGATAGGGGTCAGCGCCAGTCCCCCCGGCTTCGAGCGCCTGCCAGTTACCGGGAGAGATGGTGGAACCGGGGCCGCTGGGCTGCCCTTTGATTACATAGCGGCAGCCTGCACAATATTGCGTCGTGTAGGGGCATGTCGGATCTGTGGGTGTGCACGGTAGCTCCACGTTTAACGAACAACCTGACGCACCGGGGTCACATTTAACCGCAGAGAGCGGCTCGAAGTTGCACAGCACGTTTGAGTTGACTGACAGACCCGCGGTGGCCGTGGCGGACTTATTCGTCGTCTTACCCAAGGTGTAGGCGAAAAACACTGGAATCGGATATTGAGGCGTTGTCACTTGAACGAAGCGTATAGGCGGGGCACTCGCCGACGCCGTCTCCTCATAGCTGTAAGCCGCGCTGTAACTCATCGGCGAAATCAATTCTCGCGTCGTGGAATTAATATTAATCGAGAAGAGAATATTCGCGCTTGGAATCGCCACGTCTGTCTTATTGAACTCGTATTTATTCATCACCTCCATAGCGCGATTCCGTGCGCCGGTGATCCCCTCTTTCGTGCCGTTAAGATCCTTCGCGGCGGCCAATGCGGCTGCGTCAGCCGCATCTTGTAACTCTGTTTTGACCAGATAGAAGTGGCCAATGTCAATCGCCAAACCGACCATCAAAACTAAGGCAAACATACTGACTACAGTGAGGATTAAAACAGACCCGCTCTCGTTATTTCTTTCGTAAGTTTTACACTGTCGCTTGGGGATCATTGTGGTCTGCCTCTTTTATCGCGTTCAATTTAGGAGTTGCGTTGCCAACGAGGGCGTCGGCCTCAATTATCGTTGCAGCGTGCCGACGCCTCCGGTGGAGATAGTAATACTTTCCTTTAGGGCATCGGCGGAAGAAAGCTAATTGTTGTGTTCGCCGAAGGCAACGTCGATGTTGCGGAAATGGCGGTCGCTGACGTCGCTTTCTTCGATGTCGGTTGCGAAGATGGCTGCGGCGGGGCAACGGCAGGCTTGCTCTCTACCGGGGCCGGAGTGTTGCCGCTGCCGATCGAGTAACCGCTCGTACCAGTGATGCCCTCGCCCTTCGGCTCAACACCAAGCGGCGATCCCGACTTCAATCCATCCACTCCGCGCAGATTCGGTAAGTCGTCTCTGTTCATTGGCTTCACCAAATTCGCGGTGACGATGAACATCAACTCCGTCTCATTCTTCTGGAATGACTTCGACTTGAACAACGCGCCCAAGATTGGGATGTCGCCGATTACCGGCACTTTCGACAGCGAGCGCGTCTCGTTGTTGTCCAAGAGACCTGCGAGTGCGAAGCTCTGACCGTCTCGCAACTCGATGCCGGTCTTCGCGCGGCGCGTGCGCAGGGCGGGAATGATGAAGCCACTGAACCGGACGCCGTTGGCGAAATCGATGCTAGAGACTTCGGGTTCGAGTTCCAGTCGGATGTGATCCTCGTCGATGATCGTTGGCTTGAAGTTGAGGCGTACACCGTACTCTTTGAACACGACGCTAACGGAGTTACCGCCGCCGCCGCTCTGCACAATCGGCACAGGAAACTCGCCGCCCGCGAGGAAGCTCGCCTGCTGACCATCCATCGCAATCAGGTTCGGCTCAGCCAGTGCGCGCAATGCGCCCTGCGTTTGCAATGCGCGGATGTAAGCCGCTGTGCCGAGAGCGTTATTGAACAGGAATAGGTTCAGAGCCGATCCGGCGAACGTGCTCGTCAGTGAGCCGTTATCCGCGCTGCCGAGCGAAGCCGGTCCGCCACCACTGGCAAATACGGACGTGCCTCTACCAACCGAGGTGTAAGACGTGCCGAGTTCGCGTCCGCGGTTGCGGCTGACCTCAGCGACGCGAATCTGCAACTGCACCTGCGCGGCATTCTTGACGGGCGAAGCGAGCATGTTGACGGTCTTAAATCCTGCGGCCTGCACCACGCTATCGACCTGTGCGGCGGTCTTCGGGTCGGCGACGTTCCCCGAAATCACCACCGAACCATTGGCTTGGCTCAACCGCACGTCGTCCTTCGGGAACAAGGCGCGAATCTGCGAATCGATGAGGGAGAGATTCGCTCTCACGAACACATCGAAGACGACATACTGCGCACCGCTCTGCTCCCA
>JACCTF010000691.1 GCA_013812565.1 Pyrinomonadaceae bacterium
CCTGCAACGAGATCCACCGTCCGCGAATTGCTGTCGCACTATGACAATGACCCGATACACAGAATAACCCAAGTGTCTAGACAATACTGTGGACAGAAATAGACAAGAAAAGCCATTTACCGGAAGATGGATGTTTGGTCACATACATTTAATCGGTAAATGGCTTATGACCGTAGTCACACAAATACTAGACCAGATGCCTGCCATCACCAAACCACAACGCAAGTTTGTACTCGTTCTGTTTGCTACCATATTAGCCTTACGTGGACGCCTCAACTTTCGTAATCTCGCACGCTACTCCACTTATTCAGAGCGGACGCATCACAGGCAGTTTCACCAGTCCTTCGATTTCCCTGCGTTCAACAGGCGCGCCATCGCACACGTCACCGACGCGGCAACCACTTTGCTCGTCGCGCAAGACGCCACCTTTATCCGCAAAAGCGGCAAGCAAACTTACGGGCTGGACAAGTTCTGGAACGGCTGCGCACATCGTAATGAAAAAGGCTTGGAGCTATCAGCAATCGCCATCCTCGATGTCGCACGCCGCACGGCTTATCCGCTTTCGGCACACCAGACGCCGCCGCGCCGCAACTCTCTCAAAGAGCCTTCCAGCGAGTTGGCCGCCACCCCCCAGACGACATTTCAGCCGGAAGAAACGCGCATTGATTTCTACTTGCAACACCTGGCACAGACCGTCCCCTTCTTGCCGCAACAAGTGCGCTATGCGGTGTTTGACGGGGCTTTCGCCAAACGCAAGTTCGTCGCGGGCGTGGCCGAACTTGACTTGCACCTCATCAGCCTGCTGCGTGTCGATGCCAACTTGCGCTATCTCTATACTGGCGCGAAGGCGCGGCGCGGGCGACCCAAAGCCTTTGACGGCAAAGTCAACTTCGCTGATCTTTCGCGTCTCGACTGCGCTGGTGAAGTCGCACCACACATCACGCTCTACACGGCGGTTGTCAACAGTGTGTCGCTCAAACGCAACATCCGCATCTGTGTGGTCTTAAACCGCACCAAGCCTGAGAAGCCGCGTCGCGTCGTTTTGTTTTCCACAGATTGCGAACTGTCAGCTCACACCATTTACGATTACTACACGTTGCGTTTCCAGATCGAGTTTCTCTTTCGTGATGCCAAGCAGTTTACGGGCTTGAACGATTGCCAGGCGCGCGACAAAGAAGCTCTGCACTTTCATTTCAATATGGCGTTGGCTGCGGTCGGCGTCACCAAAATCGAAGAACTAAGACAGCACCGCGCGTCACAACCACCGGTCTTCTCTTTAGCGAGTTGGAAGCAACGAGCGTTCAATGAACAGTTGCTGGATGTCTTTATTTCTAAGTTAGCTTTGGAGCCGACGGTGATAAAAAGTCATCCGCAGTACGACTATCTCAGAACTTACGGCGCAATCGCCGCATGATTCTGTCCGAACCATTGTATGGACACATGTGCTAAAGCATAGGCAGCCGCTCAGGACAAATCAAGCTATTAACATCTGTATAACAGGCTCGGGGTGCGCGGTTCGGAGAGCGATGTGCAAAGCACAGGCGGCACTCAATCAGATCAGCCGTTCATGTCCGGCAACCCCGTACTCCGAACCGCGCGCTCCGAACATCTTACTCCTCCTCTTCGTGCCGCTTCTCCGTTTATGATAATTTTGGAGAGTTCATGAGTACCTCTCGAATCGTACACGCGCCGCGCGGCGCAAAGTTGAATTGCAAAAGGTTGGCTCGGAGGCGGTCGTCGATTGGCTGATTCCGATGCCTGATTAGAGGGTAAATCTTTCCGACATCACAACTCTCGATTGACACTCAACATAAAGATAACAGCATGGCAAAAACAGGAATCACACTAAGAACCAAGGATTATTCACAGTGGTATTTGGACATCGTCGATCAGGCTGGACTCGCCGAAAACTCAGGCGTGCGCGGCTGCATGGTGATCAAGCCACATGGTTATGCGATCTGGGAACTGATCCGCGATGCGATGGACGCACGGATCAAAGAGACCGGCCACGTCAACGCTTACTTCCCGTTGTTAATTCCGAAGAGCTATTTGATGAAAGAGGCCGAGCACATCGAAGGGTTTGCGCCCGAGGTGGCCGAAGTCACACGCGCCGGCGGCGAAGACCTAACCGAAACTTACGTTATCCGCCCCACTTCGGAGACGATCATCGGCGCAAGCTACGCCAAGTGGATACGCTCATGGCGTGATCTGCCGGTGCTGATCAACCAGTGGGCCAATGTCATGCGCTGGGAGATGCGCACGCGGCCCTTCCTGCGCACAAGTGAATTTCTCTGGCAAGAAGGTCACACCGCGCACGCGACCGAAGAAGAAGCCGAGCGCGAAACGCTGATGATCCTTCATGACGTGTATGCAGATGTCGTTGAGCGCGTGATGGCGGTCCCCGTGCTGCGCGGTCGCAAAAGCGAGCGCGAAAAGTTTGCGGGCGCGTTGCGCACTTACGCCATCGAAGCGCTGATGCAGGACGGCAAAGCGCTTCAAGCCGGAACCAGCCACAACCTCGGCCAGAACTTCGCGCGCTCCTTCGAGATCAAGTACACCACCGTGGACAACCGCGAAGAGTATTGCTGGACTACATCATGGGGCGTCTCGACGCGTCTCGTCGGCGCGCTGATCATGGCTCACAGCGACGACGACGGCTTGGTTCTGCCGCCACAGGTCGCGCCTATACAGGTTGTCGTCGTGCCGATCTTCAAAAACGACGAGGAGCGCGGCAGCGTGATGGAAGCAGCAAGTCGTATAACGGCTGATTGGAAGGGGCGCTTCCGCTGGAAGCTTGATGACCGCGATCATCTCTCGCCGGGTTTCAAGTTCAATGAATGGGAAGTCAAAGGCGTGCCCGTGCGAATCGAGATCGGGCCGAAGGATATTGCAAAAGGCACGGTCGCGATTTCGCGTCGCGACCGACCGGGGCGCGAAGGCAAAGCCTTTATCGAACAAGCCGGACTCACCCAGCACATCACGGAGTTACTGGATGAGATTCAACTTTCGCTCTACGAGCGCGCCCAACGCTTTCAGCAGGAGCACACCTTCGAGGTCAGCACCTACGAGGAGTTTCAACAGAGAGTTGAACAAGGATTCGTAAGAGTTTACTGGGACGGCACAAGCGAGGACGAAGATCGCATCAAAACTGAAACCAAAGCGACCATCCGCGTCATCCCGTTCGAGACGGCAGAGCGCGAAGGCATGTGCTTCCTCACCGGGCGCACAACCAAACAACAAGCCATCTTCGCTCGTTCGTACTAAAAAAGCGGGCAGCGAAGAACGCTTCTGTTACTGCTCACTGTCTACTGCCCACTACTTAAAAGGAGACCGAGTTTGCTTAACTTTGCGATAAATATGGCGCGCGATGCCGGGCGCATCCTTGCCGAACGTTTAGGCCGCACAAACCAGATCATCCATAAAGGCGACATCAACATTGTCACCGAAGCAGATTTAGCCGCCGAGCGTTTCATCATCGAGCGGATACAAACTCATTACCCGCGCCATGCCGTTCTCGCCGAAGAGTCGGGCGCGTCCACAGAGCAACCGGGTGAGCGAAGCGAGTGGCGGTGGATCATCGATCCGCTTGATGGGACCACCAACTACTCGCATGGCTACCCGTGCTTCTGCGTCTCAATCGCACTTGAACAAGCGGGCCAAATCGTGCTCGGCGTGATCTATGATCCTCTGCGCGATGAACTGTTCGCTGCCGAGCGCGGCGAGGGAGCGACGCTCAATGAACGCCGCATCCGCGTGTCACAGGTAGATGATCTCAACCAAGCGCTTCTGTGCACCGGCTTCCCTTATGATGTGCGCGAGCGCGGGGATTTCGCGCGCCACTTCGTGAACTTCACGATGCGCGCACAGGCCGTACGCCGTGACGGGTCGGCCGCGCTTGACCTGGCTTACGTCGCATGCGGAAGATTTGACGGCTTCTGGGAAGACTACTGCAAACCTCCACTCGATTCACCACCCAGTCATACTCGTGCTGATACGGCAGATGTTCGCATCAATTCCGTCGATAATCTTTCTGGCCTAAAACCCTGGGACGCCGCTGCGGGCGTGCTGTTGATCGAGGAAGCGGGCGGACGAGTGTCAGAGACCGACGGCTCGCCTTTTAATGTCAACACCTCAGACACAATCCTCGTTGTCAGCAACGGTCTCGTACATGATGAAATGATTCGTGTGCTCGCGCTGTAAGAGGATGAAGGCGGAAGGATGAAGGGAAGATTAAAAGTCACCTGCTTCTAATTCATCCTTCCGCCTTCCTACTTCATCCTTTCTGAACTCCTCCATCCTTCCTTAAAGCGCTGACTCAATGACGGCGGTGAGGTGATTGATTTCGCGGCGGGCACATTGGCGCGCGTCTTCGCCAATCTGCAATGTAGCTTTGTGGAGCGGGTGGTAAATTATCTCTACGGACGCGGGGCGCGGGAAGAGTTGACCTTTGGGCCACACGCGATGTGCGCCGCGAATCGTGACCGGGAGGATCGGTACACCTGCTTCCAGCGCGATGCGTACTGCGCCCATCTTAAATTTAGCCAGCGTGCCATCGGGAAGTCCGCGCCCACCTTCAGGAAAGATCATTAAGCCTCCGCCATCGCGCAACCAATGCAGGGAGCGGCGGATCGGCGTTGAGTCTTTGCCTTCGAGTTGCAACGGCCACGCACCAAACCACTCCATCAGCCGACCGGCGACCGGCCAGTTGAAAGCTTCATCCCACGCCAGATAGCGCAATGGACGTTTGATTGGGATCGAAACCCAGAAGGGATCGATGTAAGTTTGATGGTTGGCCGCGATGAGGAGTCCGCCCCGCTGCGGAATGTTTTCAACACCTGTAAAGCGCATGCGCCAGAGCAGTCGGGAGAGCGTGCGAAACGCAGGGCGTATCGCCTCAAATGTCCACTGCGGCAATACCGCTTGTTCGGGTGGCGCGTTGGAGTCGCGGCGCTCACCGCGATACGCACTGCTCGTTGCTGTCTCATTCAAAGCGATTGTTCTCCCTGATCGTCGCGGCTGGTGTGTGCCTGCCGATAAGTATCGTTAATGCGCATTATCACCTCGCTCGGTTCGTAAGCTTCCCCGCCGATATTTTCTCCTGCAGCCGCAAACTCCACAGTACGCGTCAATTCTTCCCACCACTCAGGAACGTCACGTTCAGCGAGTTTGTCGATTGTCCATTTCCCACACCGCTCACACTCAAAACCACGGTAAGCGCGCGCATCTTCCTTCGTCAGACCGGTGCGTGCGCGGGCTTTGCACAGTGGATTGCCGCAGCGGCGTTCGATCTCAACAAGCAGCGTCTCGCGTGGCAATTCAATCCGCCGTCTTGTTCCGTGCATTTCACTCTACTCCTTCGAGCGGCCACTGCTCGTCCACAAACTCCAGATGCATACGCACGATGTTGTCTGCACCCGCGCGGCATCCGCGCACCGCAGCGGCAACCGTAAGGCCGTGGCTCACGCTCGTCAACCGCACAAAGCGTCCGCGCTCGATCTGCAGTGTTGTGTAAATGGCGGCACCACGGCGGCTGATGTTCTGTGTCACCGTCTCTTCGCGCGCCGACACCTGTCCCTTGTCATCTAAAACTTCAATGACCACTTCAACCGGCATGTGCAGGCGTGTCTCTTGTGAACGAGATTGCGCGGCAGTAGCAGGCGATTGCGGGCGCAGTTGCCACAAGCCACTTGCTGTCGCAGCAGGATCAATGTCATAGCGGATGGCCGGATCTTTGTCGAAATTCGCTGGCGGATGCTTGCCGATAAACGCCACGCCGATGCTGAACTGCGGAGCACCCGCGCTGTTTGCCTTGAGGGTCTTGACCTTGCGGACAATCGACCAGACGCGATACTGCTGCTCGGTATGATCGAAGCAGCGCAGTTGACGGGGCATCGGCAGAGTAAGGTGGAGTAAACGCCCGGCTTCGGTTGGTCGCGTCAGCGTAAACCCCGTGCCGAACGGCGTGACATCCCCCAGACGCGTCACTTCCGTCCATTGATGATCGACGCTCTCGCGGCAGGTCACGCGCACCGGCAGCGACAGCTTTAACCGCTCTCGCGAACGGCGTGTTTTACCATCAGAAGTTATATCCAATGATACACTCCGAAAACGATTACTCAACCCAATATGTTGGGGTTTGCGGAATCCGTTTATTGAAGACCCATGACCAGGTACAAATCTAAGTGAAAGAAAGACTTCGAGCCTTTTACGGGGTTGCTAAAAGGGGTGCTCCAGGGTACAATATGTCGTGTTTAGGTCCCCGCAAATAAAGCAAAGAATAGTGTTCAGAAGACCTTAATAGATTTTATATAGAATGCATTATTGGCGCTGTAGAAGTCTCTCGTGTTGTGCTCGTTTGGCAACGTTGTAACGCACCGTGACGGCCGCTTTCAATGCCGAATGATTTTACCCGAAAGGTTTATTGATGGAAACAACAATCGAGCGTAATTACGTTGATATTGAAGACGAGATGCGGCGTTCGTATTTGGACTATGCCATGTCCGTCATCATTGGTCGCGCGCTGCCAGATGTGCGCGATGGCTTTAAGCCCGTGCACCGCCGCGCCTTGTGGGCGATGCAGGAACTCGGCAATCAGTATAACAAGGCGTACAAAAAGAGCGCGCGCGTCGTTGGGGACTGTATTGGGAAATATCACCCGCACGGCGACACCGCCGTCTATGACACCATAGTGCGCATGGCGCAAGACTTTTCGATGCGCTATCCGCTAATAGACGGGCAGGGAAACTTCGGCAGCGTCGATGGAGATTCACCGGCCGCCATGAGATATACGGAAGTACGTATGCACCGTTTCACGGCCGAGGTGATGGCTGACATCGAAAAGGAGACGGTCGATTTTCGCCCGAACTATGACGAGTCGCTCAGTGAGCCGACGGTGCTTCCGA
>JACCTF010001027.1 GCA_013812565.1 Pyrinomonadaceae bacterium
AGCAATTAACGAACAAAGCTGCAAGTTAGTTTCGAGACGGCAAGAGTTGTGATGAACAAAGCACGCACAAGTTCAGTGGCAAAGTTATCGGCTTGAATCCGGTGAACGCGCACCTCAGCCACAAAAACGAAGAACGCCTTTCGCGCGGCGGCTATTGGGAAGGCATCGAGCATGGTTGGCCTTCCTTGTTCCTCAATGGCGCAGGAAAACTTGACGGCGTGCGCGGCACACTTGATGGCTCGCCCCTCAACAACGCGTTTCCTTACAACCCGAAAGGCGCTGCGGGCGAGTCGTACAGCACGGAAGGTCGGGCGGTGACAAACCGCGCCTGGATGAGCACTGTTACCTTTTCAACTCTCGGCTCGCATCGGCTGCGTCTGCGTTTCACGGGAAGTTAAAGCAACGTTAGGATAGGATAGGTCAACGATGGCTCTTATTGAGCGCAGTCGTTTTTGTGAGGCTATGGGAACAGGCTTCGAGGTGTTCCTCTACGGAGAGGATGAGGAGCATCTGGAGGCCGTGGCTGTCGCTGTGACAGAGGAGATCATTAGACTCGACGGCGTTCTTTCCCGATACGATCCGCGTAGTGAGATTGCCCGTATCAATCGAGATGCAGGAAGCGCCCCGCTTCGCGTTGACCGGGAAGTGTTTGGGCTGCTCGAAAGGTGTGAACAGGCGCGACGGTTGACCGAGGGACATTTTGATGTGACGGCATCCACGAGCAGGGCTAGTGCCACGCCTGTGCTACACCTCGATGCAGAATCCGGTACGGTGCAGTTTGCCCGTCCCGATGTAGTTATTGACCTGGGCGGCGTCGGTAAGGGATACGCGCTTGACCGTGGGCGCGAGATACTGCTTCGATTTGGGGTGACACGCGGACTACTCGACGGCGGCACAAGTTCCGTGCTGGCGTTAGGCGCACCTCCCGGTGGTCGCGGATGGCCGGTTGATGTCCGTCATCCGCAGACACCCGCCGCAGCGCCTGTGGCACGTGTGGAGCTGATAGATCGGGGATTTTCCTGCTCAGCCGTTTGCCACCCCGGTCAGGAACAATCCGATGTCGTGAATCCGTGGACGGGATGCATGCTTAGCGGAAACGCCGCTTGTATTGTGCTGGCGGCGAGCGCCACTGAGGCCGAGATTTTTTCAACCGCACTGCTCGCGATGGGAAGGGAACGAGCGATAAGTTATCTTGAGAAGAAATCCTGTCCCGGCGTGAACGTCGGCTGGTTTAAACCTGACGCTGGCTTCGCCTGGATTGCGCCAATGAAAGATTCGTAATCCCGTCTTCAGGCGGAAGGGGCTAGAATGCACACATGCCGCCTGAAGGCGGGACGACGAACGCTTCGCTGAGGAAGGTATCTCGAATGTCTATTACGCGCCGAACTTTCCTGGAGGCGGCCGGAGTCATCCTGGCCGCCGGCCACAGGCTGCGAGCGGAGGACGGGCCGCCCGTGAGCGTCGCCGTGATCGGTACTGGCGCGCGCGGATCGGACCTCATTCGCGCGCTGACCACCATTGAAGATGTCGAACTGATCGGCGTGTGTGACGATTACCCGCCGCACCTGGAGCAAGGAGCGAAGTACGCCGGTCCGAAAGCGAAGACGTTCGCCGACTACCGCAAACTGCTTGACGACCTGAAGCCGCAAGCAATCGCCATTGCCGTCCCGCTGCACCTGCATTACCAGATCGCCTCTGACTGCTTGGCCGCCGACTGCGATGTCTTCCTGGAAAAGACGATGTGTTACACCATCGCCGAGGCGCAGAAACTGGCGCAGCAGGTTGCCGCGTCCAAGCGTGTGTTCCAGGTCGGGTTGCAGCGGCGGGCGAACCCTATCTACCGGCAGGCTCAGGCGATGGTCGAGGCCGGCATGATCGGTCAGGTGACTTCGATCAAGGCCCAGTGGCACCGCAACAACTCCTGGCGGCGCCCCGTTCCCGTGCCGAAGACGGATGCGAATTGGGCAACTCTGGAAAAACGGCTCAACTGGCGACTCTACAAAGCATTCTCCGCCGGATTGATGGCTGAGCTTGGCAGCCATCAACTCGATGTCGTGAACTGGTTCCTGGGTACACACCCCAAACGTGTGTTTGCCTCCGGCGGGATTGACTACTACCGTGATGGGCGCGAAGTGCCTGACAACATCTGCTGCCTGTACGAGTACGAACGGACGCCGCCGCAGAAGCCCAACAAGGAGGCCGGGGCGAAGCCGTATACCGTGCGCGTGAATTACACTTCGCTCTGCAATAACGCCTATGAAGGTGCCGCAGAGTTGATCATGGGCACCAAAGGCAGCCTGTATCTGACCAGCGCGAAGGGCCTGCTCTTTCAGGAGAAGGGTGCTGACACGGTGAACTGGGGCGCGGACAAGGATCGGCCTGAGGCGGAGGTCAACGCCGCGGTCGTCACCGCCGGAAAGACGTTGAAGCTGTCGAATGATCCGTGGGCGCACCGCGGCACGCCAATCGAGATTGACATTGAAGAGGGGAACGACACCCGTGACGAAATGATTTCGTTCATTGACCACGTCCGTCGGCGTGACGTGAAGACCATCGCCGATACGACGGTGGGATTGATGGATTGTGCGACTGTGCTCATCGCTAACAGTGCGGTCGAGGTAGGCGGGTGGGTTGAGTTCCCAACTCTATCGTAAAGCCAAACAAGAAGGAAATCATATGAAACGACGAGATTTTTTGACTACCGCAGCCGGAGCAACCGGCTACTCGCTCTACGTCACGGTGGATGGACTAGGAGCCGATCAACAAGGCAGATCCGCTGATGAGATTCGCAAGGAACTCGAACGCATTGCACCACAAGGGAACCGAACCGCCGCGCCCATCGAGCGCAATATGACGATGGTGGATCTGAGCTGCGACGTGATGGTCGCGGGGGGCGGACTGGCCGGTGTTTTAGCGGCGGTGAGCGCCGCCCGCAACGGGGCGAAGGTGATTCTTATTCAGGACCGCTCGCGGCTCGGCGGAAATTCATCGTCCGAAATTAAAATGCACGTCGTGGGTTCCAACAACCACAAGGGCCGACCGGGCTGGCGCGAAGGCGGGTTGCTCGAAGAGTTTCGCCTCGACGATGCGGCCAACAATCCGCAGCGGTGCTGGGAACTGTGGGACTTGCTGCTCTATGACAAGGTCGTGAGCGAGCCGAACATTACGCTGCTGCTGGAAACGACCGTCTATTCCGTCGAGATGAAAGACGGGATGATCCAGCGTGCGCAGGCTCGCTGTGATCGCACGGAGCACATTTACCGAATCACGGCGAAGCTCTTTTGCGATTGCACGGGAGATAGCCGATTGGGTCTCGAAGCGGGCGCAGAGTTCCGCGTCGGCCACGAGTCACGCGATGAGTTCGGCGAATCGCTCGCGCCGGTGACGGCAGACAAACAAACCCAAGGGTGCAGCATCCTGTTCACGTCCCGCGATTACGGCAAGCCGATGCCCTTCACGCCGCCGAAGTGGGCGCGCAAGATCACCGAGAAAGATTTGAAGTCTCGTTCCATCAAGACATGGGAGTATGGTTACTGGTGGATCGAGTGGGGCGGGCACATCAATACTGTCCGCGACAACGAGCGCATACGGTTCGAGTTGCTCGGTATCGTTATGGGCGTGTGGGATCACATCAAGAATTCCGGCAAATTCCCGACGGCGGCGAACTGGGCGATGGACTGGGTCGGGA
>JACCTF010001047.1 GCA_013812565.1 Pyrinomonadaceae bacterium
ATATCCTGGTCCAAAGTCAGCGAAGTAAGAAAGCCGCCAAGCGGTTCTTCCGCAAGCTGTTGAAGGGCTTGCAGTATGTGCCACGGGTGATCATCACGGATAAGCTCAAGAGCTACAGCGCGGCGAAAGCTGAGGTCATGCCTGGTGTTGAACATCGACAGCACAAGGGATTGAACAACCGAGCGGAGAATTCACATCAACCATCCAGAGTACGAGAGAAAGTAATGCGCCGGTTCAAATCAGCCAGGCAAGCACATCGCTTCCTCTCAGCCTTCAGTCATATCGCATCGCATTTCCGACCACGCAGACATCTGCTGACAGCCGAGCGGTACCGTGAAGAGATGCAATCAAGATTCGCGACGTGGGCAGAGGTGAGCTGTGTTCAGATGGCGGCTTGAACAGGACGAGAGTTGAACCGAACAGTTGACGTAGCGCGGTAATCCCTCATCTTCTTTAGTCGATTCTATCTGTCCACGAAGTTAAGTTGACAGTACCGACAGAAATCCTTATTTCTTCGTGGATGGGTATAGCGCATACCCATCCACAATCTCTTTCATCGCAACTTAGAACGTCAACCGGAACTGGAACTGAATCCAGCGCGGCGTGTTCCACTGCTGCGTGACGCTGCCGAAGTTGGTGCTGTTGATGTCCGTGTTCGGGGTGTCCCACTGCACGCTGTTTAAGGCGTTAATGAAGTCTGTCTTGAACTCCAACCGCACGTTCTCTGTGATCGGGAAGGTGCGCTGAATGTTTACGTCCACTTGTGTCATGATGTCACTGCGCAGCCAGTTCAAGCGGGTCGGGAAGACGCGCACGTGGAATCCTGCCGGTTGGAAGTCCGTTGGGATTACGGTCTCGTAAGTGCATCGCTCCCTCCGGCTCTCGCCGCAGGTGTTACCCTGCGCATGCATCGCTTGGATGATCTCCGGTGGCACGATCTGTCGGATGCGCGCTTCATATTCGGCACGAGCGTTCGGGTTGGCAGCCGTGTTCGCTCTGTAGTCGCGACGGGTGCCGGGGAGCAACCGCCACTTAAACCACTTCTCTCTTGTCCGCTCCTTATCCGGCAACTTGAGGTCCCGCAGATCGTTTCCATAGTAGAACCAGTTCCCGAATCCGCCGTAGACGCGACCGGACTGCAAGAAGTAGATCGGTGAGACCTGCCAGTTGCTGACGAGCTTGCTTAGGAAGCCACCTCCTGAAAGGAAGCGACGACCTTCACCGAACGGCAGTTCGAGCACGCCGTTCGCTCGGAAACTGTGCGGACGGTAGTTGGGGTTCTGCCGGTAGATCGTGTCAATATCAAACTCGTTCTCACGGAGGTCGCGGACCTGGCTCGAAGCCCACTGATAAGAGGCCGTGAAGGTCGCGCCCCGCGCTAAGCGCTGCGTTACCGATGCCTCCGCGTGGTGGTACTTGAGCGTCACGTCCGGTATGCGAACCAGGTTCAGACCCGGGTAAAGCGGGAACGGGCGGAGCAACCGATCACGGCTAATGTTGTTGTTAGTAAAGAATCCGTTCGACTCAAAATCTTCATAGACCAACGGGTTCTGCGTTCGCAGAACACCAAAGTTCTGGAGTCTGAACGGGTTCGTCATGGTAGCGCTGAGGAAGGTGGCATTGGCATCGTTGCGGATCAGACCGGTCGTCCAATACTGCCGGGGCAGTGCGTCGAGGCGAATCCCAATCTGGTCGTCATTTTGATCGGTCTCACCGGCAGTCTGTCCCATGTTGTCCGTGTACGAACCGAGGTAGGCGACTTCGACCATGAGATTCTTCGTCAACTCGCGCTGAATGCCGATTCGCCACCGCTGCTGCCGGGAGCGCTCCCAATCGCGGTTGAAGGAATCGAAGCCGCGTCCGGCGCGCGCCAAAATGCCAAGACGATTGCCGAACGGCTCAATAAAGCGCGTGCCGTCCGAGCGCACCGGGAACGGATCGCTGAAGATCGTTTGGCAATTAGCCGTGTTGCTGCCACGGCACCGATCAGTTCCCAAGTTACTGTTATTGAATGTCAACCCGGCATTATTCGTAATGGTCGGGCTCGTGCCGCGACTAAAACCGGTTTGGTTCAAGCCGGTGTTGAGCACGTTGTTTGTGTCGTAGAACAAGCCGTAACCGCCGCGCAGGACCGTCTTGTCATTGATTTGATAAGCGAAGCCGACGCGCGGCATGTAGGCCGGTTTCGCGTTATTCAAGGAGCGCGGGTAGCCGTCAGCGCCGAGATAGCGCGTTCCCCCACGCACGTCGAATTGGCTTGGGGGCAGCAGCCTGGTCTGCGGGTCGCGCGCAATTTCCGCTGCGTAGATTGCCGCGTAAGCCGTTTCCGCCGCCGCTTCTATCGGCAACTCGATGGTCGGATCAAACTGCGCGATGCCCCGATTGAAACGCTCGCGGAAGCCGCCCTCCCACTCATATCGGAAGCCGAGGTTAAGAGTCAGCTTGGTATTAACGCGCCAATCATCCTGAACGTAACCGCCCGCAAACGGGTTGGTGAGATACAACGAGTCATTGGTGCTTATTTCAACCGTTGACGGCACGCCGAGCATAAACGCCGCCCATTCCAAGCCGATATTCGCCGCTGGTTGGCGGTTGGCATCGTCGCTCAAGCGGGTGAAGTTGTTGTTGAAGGCGAACCGACCTGAGCTGTTGCCCGGGCCAAATGATGCACGGTAGTTCTGACGCAGATCGTAACCGAAGCGGAGGGTGTGACGGCTGAAGGTTTTTGAGAGTTCT
This sequence comes from Pyrinomonadaceae bacterium, assembly GCA_013812565.1. Classification (GTDB taxonomy): domain Bacteria; phylum Acidobacteriota; class Blastocatellia; order Pyrinomonadales; family Pyrinomonadaceae; genus JACCTF01. The sequence goes on from JACCTF010001047.1 coordinate 2,737, forward strand.
CCGGCGGTGGTCCCAACGCTGACGCGTGTGAAACCGGGATAACCACGACTTATGTCGGAGTAATCGCTGAAGTCGATTAACGGCAAACTTTGGAAGTTTCCGGCGCGCTCGCTGAGATAACTAGGCAGTCCGAGAGTGGCGGGGCTGAAGGACAACTGCGTGGCGTTCTGCAAGCTGCCCGAGATGAAGCGGTTGTAGCCCACCGTAAAGCGCAGGAATGTCGAAGGGTTCAGCGTCAGCACGTAGTCGAGTCCGACGCTATAGTTGCGGCGCACGAGGC
>JACCTF010001048.1 GCA_013812565.1 Pyrinomonadaceae bacterium
CCGCCGATGCCGCCGGTTCGCGACGCTTCGTGCAGCACCATTACGCGGCTCGTCTTCTTCGCGCTTTCAAGAACAGATTGTTTGTCCATCGGCGCAAGCGTGCGTAGATCAATGACCTCAGTATCTAGTCCCTCACGTTCCAGTTCTTCTGCGGCATCGAGTGCGACAAGCACCATCTGCCCGAAGGTGATGATCGAAAGATCAGGTCCTTCGCGTGCAGTGCGTGCTTTGCCGATTTCAACGATGTAGTCGTCTTCCGGTAGGTCTTCACGCAGACGCGGCAAGCGATATAGTTTCTTGTGTTCAAAGTAAAGAACCGGATCGGGGTCGCGGATCGCTGCTTTAATCAACCCCTTCGCGTCGTATGCCGTCGAAGGCTCAACCATCTTGAGACCAGCGGTGTTTAGGAAGAACGATTCAGCGTTGAGCGAATGAAACGGCCCGGCATGAACGCCTGCGCCACACGGCCCGCGGAACACTGCCGGGACGCCGGCATTCCAGCGATAGCGCGACTTCGCCGCGTAGTTCACTAGCATGTCAAAGCCGTTTGAGATGAAGTCGATAAATTGGAACTCAGCGATGGGGCGCATCCCCATCAACGCCGCGCCGCACGCCGCGCCGACAATCGCCGCCTCAGAGATCGGCGTATCAACCACACGCTCCTCGCCAAACTCATCCATCAAACCGTCTGTGACCTTAAACGCTCCGCCGTACACACCAACGTCTTCACCAATCACAAAAACTCTTTCGTCGCGCTCCATCTCTTCCCAGATGCCTTGCCGGATCGCTTCGACAAACGTCACCGGACCGCCGCGCGCCGGGCGATTGCTCTTGCCTTTTTTGTCGTCGATTGCGGTTGCCATTGTGCTTTTACGCAGTGAGCGGCGAGCAGCAAGAAGCTAAACACCTGCTGCGCACCCCACTTACTTCAATGAATGTTGAACCATGTACGGATGTTCCGGGTTGACGATTAAACGCCCTTGCCTCGGCTCGATGATGACATCCATATCTTCCATCGGAATCGCGCCGAGCAGTGGTTCCACGTTACCTGGCAAAACCATTGCGCGCGTCGTCGTCGAACGATTGGCAAACCGGATGTCAACCGGTCCAACGATTTCGAGTTGTAGCATCGTTCTATCTGCCAGTTGAGCGGCGCGAGTATCAATCCCTTGCAGGCCAAGTTGCACCTTGATAGTTTCGTTGATTGCCAGCGATTCAGCGCCGCTATCAACAAGCGTCTCGACCGTCATGCGCCTGACTTGATCCTCGGACATATACCCGCGTCGTTGCAATGCAAGGTCGTCACTGTTGATAAGCTCGATGCTCGCGTATACCAATCCCCTCTTATTCTCTCCAACGACAGGGCCTTCATTTGCGAGCGAGCATCGCTGGGCGTTCGCCGCACTCACGGGTACAAGTTTCATACTTCCAAAACCTTTGGACGAAACGCGGGCGGCACCACGTCGTTGTCAAAAACATTGTAGGCGGATTGCTCTGGTTCCGGCATCGGAGAGGATTCAGCCCAGGCGACATCTTCATCAATCTCGCGCTGCACGCCACTCGTAATCTCATCAAGCTTTTCGCGAGTCGCTATAGTTTGCGTTATCAAGTGACGTTCAAAGCGATCAAGCGGATCACGTCGCTCCCATTCTTCCAGTTCGCCCGCGGGAAGATAGCGTTGATCGTCGTGTTCAGCATGACCTTTGCGCCGGTACGTTTTTGCTTCGATCAATACTGATCCGCCGCCCGCGCGAGCAAAGTCCGTAGCATTCTTCATCACTTCATAACAAGCGATGACATCATTGCCATCGACGATGTGGCCTGGGATACCATAGCCCGCTGCTTTGTCGGCCAAGTTCTTCACGGCCGTCTGCTTCGAGGTGGGCGTTGAGTACGCATAGTGATTGTGTTCGGCAACAATGATGAGCGGCAGACGCTGCACGGCGGCGAAGTTGAGTCCCTCGTGAAATGCGCCGGTGCTCATTCCGCCATCGCCGATATAAGCAACGGCCACCAAATCTTTCTTCTGCATGCGTGCCGCGAGCACTATGCCCGCCATCACCGGTATCATGTCACCTAAATGCGAGATTGGACCAATGAAGCCGCGCTCCATATCGCCGAAGTGGATATTCAAATCACGCCCGCCGGAAGGTCCCCACGCCTTCGCCATGTACTGCGCGAAGACTTCGCGCGGGCGTATGCCTTTGGCGAGCACCGCGCCGAGATCACGAATCAATGGCGCGATGAAGTCTTGCGGCTTCAAAGCATAAGCGGTGCCGACGGCCGTTGCCTCCTGTCCGAGCGAACGAAAGACGCCGCCGACAACTTTCGTTTGACGAGAGAGATTGACAAGCCGCTCCTCAACCATGCGGGTCAGTTTCAAATAACGGTAAAGCTCCAGCAACTGCTCGGGCGCGAGCGTTGTCTCAGTGGTGCAGATTAGTTCACCGTTGGCTGTCGGTTGACCTGCTTCATCACCGTTGCTGCCAACACCACGGGATTGACTCGCTTTGGTGCTTGTGCGTGTCGCGCGACGCTGCGTTCCCTTTTTCATAATTACTAAGTCGGAAAGCAGAAGACGAATCCGCTTTTGCTGCACTGCCTACTGTTCTTTGCTTTCTCTTAAAAATGGATCGTCAGATTATGTACGCCTTCGGCCGCTTCCATCACGGCTTCCGAAATGGTCGGGTGCGCGTGCATCGTGCGTCCCAGCTCTTCCGCCGTCGATTCGAGCTGCATTGCCACACACGCTTCAGCGATCAACTCCGTCGCGTGTGGCCCCATGATGTGGACGCCGAGGATTTCATCGTACTTCGATTCGCTGACGACCTTGACGAAGCCTTCTTCCTCGCCAAGGATGCGCGCCTTGCCCGACGCCGAAAAGGGAAACTTGCCTGTCTTGACATCGTAGCCAAGCTCGCGCGCCTTCGCTTCGGTGAGGCCGACGGAGGCGACTTCCGGATCGCAGTAGGTGCAGGAGGGAACGCGGCGGTAGTTGATCGGTTCGGCGTGACGACCGGCGATCTGTTCGACGACGAAGATTCCCTCTTTTGAGGCGACGTGCGCGAGCCACGGCGTATTGATCACATCGCCGATGGCATAGACGCCGGGTTCACCTGTTCGTAGGTTCTCGTCCACCTGCACGTAACCGCGCTCAAGTTTGACCTTGGTTCCTTCAAGTCCGAGACCTTCGGTGTACGGCGCGCGGCCGACGGCGACCAGCAGTTTCTCGGCTTCGAGTTTAACCGCTTCGCCCTTCGAGGTTTTGCCGGTGAGCACAACGCCTTTGTCAGTCTTTTCGAGGCCTTCGAGTTTCGTATCAACTTGCAGCTTAACCTTCCGTTTGCGATAGGCTTTCTGGAGTTCAGCGGAAATTTCTTCGTCTTCGCCTGGCAGGATACGCGGCATCAGTTCAACCACCGTCGTATCGCAGCCGAAGCGCGAATAGACGGAAGCGAACTCGATGCCGACCGCGCCCGCGCCCATCACGATCATCGACTTTGGAACTTCGGGCATGTCGAGAATCTGATCGCTGTTGATCACCAGATTGCCGTCAGTCTCAAAACCTTTGATTGGGCGGACGACTGATCCGGTCGCGATGATGATGTTCTTCGTATCAATCGTTTGCTTCTTGCCGTCTTCACCCGTGACTTCGATTTTGCCCTGCCCACTGATTCGAGCCGCGCCTTTGAAGGTCGTTATTTTGTTCTTCTTCATCAAGAACTCGACGCCCTTCGCGTTCTTGTTGACGACAGCATTCTTTCGTTTCAAAACTTCGTCGAAGGCAAGGCGCACCTCGCCGACTTGCACGCCGAAGCTCGCGGCGTGTTGCGTCTGTTCATAGACGTGCGCCGACATAAGCATCTGTTTCGTCGGAATGCAGCCGCGCAAGCCGCAGGTGCCGCCGAGTTGTTTATCTTTCTCAACCAGCGCAACGCGAAGACCGAGTTGCGCGCCGCGAATCGCCGCCACATAGCCGCCGGGACCGGCCCCGATAACCGTGACATCAAACTGTCCGTTCTGTTCAGTCGCCAAAAGTTTTATCCTCTCTGGTGGAATAGCGACGAACGCAGCAACACTGATGGATGAACTTTCTGTTTCGTTCATCGCTCTGGGCGTTCATCGGTAATCATTATGCTAAGTTTAAGTGCGGTTTCAAAAGAAGGGCATTATAATCCTTCGCGTTCGATTCATCCAATCACCGCCATCTGGAAGGCTTGGCGTGGTTTAACACTCAAACGGAGAACAATCATGGAACATTCCGAAGGATTCCTGCGATTCGCCGAAGCGGCGCGAACTCGCGTTCGTGAAATCACTCCACAAGAAGCGCAGGCGCGCGTTGGCTCCGGCGATGCAGTGCGCTTCTTCGACGTGCGCGAAGATCACGAATGGGCAGCCGGACACGCCGCTAATGCTGAGCACTTGAGTCGCGGCATCATCGAACGCGACATCGAGCGGATGGTGCCGGACAAGGAAGCTGAGATCATACTTTACTGCGGCGGCGGCTATCGTTCGGCGCTCGCCGCTGATAATTTGCAAAAGATGGGTTATCGGAATGTGCATTCGATGAAGGGCGGCTGGAGCGCTTGGCAGGAAGCAGCGTTGCCGGTTGAAGCTTAGAAAACAGATGCTTGTGGTGCTAATTTGGTAACAACACTTGGAGGTTGGTATGTCAACGCGGATTGAACCGGCT
>JACCTF010001049.1 GCA_013812565.1 Pyrinomonadaceae bacterium
CTCAAAGACCCGTTCGGCATGGAGCAACGACAAAGTGCGCTCAAAGGTCGCATCGTCGTCTTGAACTTCTGGGCGACGTATTGCGTGCCGTGCCGTAAAGAGATGCCTGACTTGGCGGCGATTCAAAACGAATATGCCGCTCTGGGCGTGCAAGTTATCGGAGCGTCGGCAGATGAAGCGGAAGACCGCGCCAAAGTTTTGCAGTTCGTGAAAGAAACGAAAATTAACTTTCCTATTTGGACGGGCGCGACCACAGCCGACATGATGCGCTTCGGACTTGGCGCAGCCTTGCCGGGAACGGTCATCGTCGGCAGAGACGGACGCATTGCGAAAGTTATCTCCGGCATCGTCAATCAAGCCGACTTGAAAAAGCAGATTACTGGAATGCTCGCTTCAGCTGAAAAGACGGCAGCCAATGAGCGGAAGAAAGAGCGCGAGCAAGTCGCTTCCGTAAAACAAAAACCAAGTGAAGCATCGAGTGTGCCTAGTTGACCACTTTGACCGGGCGAAGGTCGCGCCGTGAGCGGGACAGGACAACAAGACGCAAATAAGTGGACGTATGGCGTGCGCATCATCGCAAACCAGATAGACCGTGCAACGTGGCGGAACACGCTGACTTACAGATTTTACCCGCGCCTCACCGCCGGAGTTGAGTACAACCCGCTGGCCGGGAAAGTCTCGCCGCTCGCCAACATCGTTGCGCTAACGGAGACGCATAAACGTCCGGCGTTGATTCTCGGCACAAGCTCCGACCGGATAGGTACGCCCTTTGGTCAGTCATTCTATGCGACTTTCAGTAAGAGCCTAAAGCATCAAACCGGATTACCGATTGCGCCTTACGTCGGCGTGGCATACGGCACGTTTGAAGACCGGGCGCGCATCATCGGCGGCTTGAACATCAACTTTAACGAGCGATGGTCTTCGACGATTCTCTTTGATGGCGTGCGCGTGCATCCGACTGTGAACTACATACGCGGGCGTCATCAGTTCGGAATCATCTTCGAGCGCGGGCGAAACCCCGGCGCGAACTACAGCATTTCATTTTGAGGTGCTCTTAGCGTAAGCAAAAGTTCTATAATTGAGAAAGGAGGTATACCAACTATGCAACCGGAAGAACGAAAACGTTGCTGCGACTGCTGCGATGCTGATGCAGAGTGCTGCAAAGAAACATGCTGCTGCGATAAGGACGGCGACAGATAGGTATAGACCATTCGGGTGAGCCGCTGCGAATATTTATCCGTAATGGCTCACTCACTTACATCTCGTCAACAGGTAGGCTTAAACATGCTGAAAAAATCATTTAGAAGCAGAATCAAGAAGTATGTTGTTGCGGAAATAAGAGAGGCATCAGCTTGCGCTAAAACCAATGATTTCGCTACGGCATTTGGTCATCTGGAGCGGGCACATGTCCTCGGTCAAGCCAGTACTATCGAGCACACGAGAGTGCATCTCTTGATGCTCAAAGTCGGGTGGAAGAAAAAAGATTGGCGGGAAATACTAGGGCAGTTGTTCCGCATCGCCGGGGCATCCACTAAAACGCCGCTAGGTATTTACCCCGCTGGAAATACAGGGGGCGCAGATGTTAGTCCGTTCAAGTCCATGCCTATTTCTAAGTGAGTCGCCACAAAAATTGACAAGAAAGAATGATTTTTAGCCCGTATTTACTGGGTTATCAGCAATCTTTTTTGACAGAACTTTTGGCAACTCACTTAGCGACCTACTAGAGAAAATCAAAAAGGCTCAGGGCTGATTCATGTCGGTAGAAATCGCGCGAAAAAATAATGCGGCTAGATCGTAATACTTGACACCGGCAATCATTCTTGATCAAGGCTAATCGTTCCATCTTCAGCAGTCGCTCGACAGTGCATTGGAACTCTTGGAGGTTGCGCGCGGTGCGATGGAACGGCTCAAAGATTTGGATGCCGGAGGCGATCTGTTGCAGCAAGTCGAGAAACGACGACCTCATGCGAAGCATTTTACACAACACACTCTTCGTTGATGACATCGCTAC
>JACCTF010000700.1 GCA_013812565.1 Pyrinomonadaceae bacterium
TTCCCTAAAGGGTTCGAAGCTAAGGTAGTCGAACACCCGTTCCACCTCCAGCTGCTGATGGGACATGCAGATATCGCAACCACGTTCGGTTGGTACATCCACCTTTTCGATGTCGCCGTCGCACACGCAGTCTACTGGGCAGAACATGACCCTGAGTTTCCAAAAGAGTACGTAGAGGTTTCACAGGTGGCAAGAATTGCCAGTCTTAAGGACGTGCAGGACGTGCGCGACAGGGTTCCTCAAGCGAAGAGGAAAGACTCTAAAATGTTGCTTACCGAAGTTGAGAAATTTTTCAAAGACCGCTTGTGAGATCTCTGAAATCTTTTCACTGCCATAAGCACAAAAAACCAGCAAAACTGCCGTTTTTTCACTGAGGAATGAATTTCATACCTTTGTTGATGAGGTATGATTTTGGTGATGAATGTACATGCAGTTCATACTCATAAATATAAAGCCGGGTATGATGCCATACCTGTTTCGAGCATCGTTCAGATTTGGAGAATTGCCTTCCGAAAATGTCTTCAAACGACGATGAAGAATCGTCGAGTGCGAACCAACAGGAGCGGCATACCGGTCCTTACCGAAAACCCTGTCCCGGCCAAAATTAGCGATTTTCGAACGCTCGATGTAACGGTTAACGTATCGTTACATCGGTTAATTTCGAGGCTCAAATCAGCGCAGTTTTGGTTTTGGCTTAGGACAAGGGAGTATCTGATTTTGAAAAGCGACTACCATGTTCAACACGGCCGGCACACTGCGCGACTCTAATAAGCCTCATCGACGTACTCTTTGGCATTGTTCTTATCATAAAGGCGATCTTCAACAGTAATCTTGGCCGGCACTCTTATTTTGTTAAGGTACCTTTCTAGCGTATCAAAAGCGAGTGGTCCGAAACGCGGACTCGATTCGATGGTTGCGTTCATCTCACCCCTAATGATGGCTTCAAGCGCGGCTCGCTCGCCGTCGATCGCGATGATAAGAGCATCCTTGCCCGGCTGCATGCCGGCGGCCTTGAGCGCTTCGATCGCGCCTAAGGCCATCTGATCATTGTGCGCATAGATGGCGTTGAATTGTTTCCCTTTCGACTTAATAATATCGGCCATCACCTGCTGCGCCTTCTCGCGCGAGAAGTCTGCAGTTTCGGAAGCTATCACCTTCATGTTCGGGCGAGTCTTCACTTGTTCATTAAACCCTTGCGAACGGTCGCGGGCGACGGAAGATCCGGGTGTGCCGGTTAGTTCGACGATGTTGGCTTTAGCGCCAGTTTCGGCAACCAACCAGCGAGCGGCGTTCGCACCTTGCGCGACGAAATCCGACCCGAGAAATGTGACGTAATCTTCGCCCGCCTTTCCGGCGGCGAGGCGATCAATCAAAAATACAGGGATCTTCACTTCTTTGGCTGCTTGCAGGGCCGGGGCGAGCGCGTCGTATTCACGCGGGGCGAGAAAGATCGCATTCACCCCGCGTGCGATCAAATCTTTTACATCAGCTACTTGCTTCGACGCTTGCCCTTGGGCATCGGTGACGATCAACTCAAACCTATCGGCGCGCTTAGCGGCTTCCTGCTTGATGCTGTTGGTCTCGGTGATGCGCCACGGGCTGTCGTTCTCCATCTGCGAGAAACCGACAACCGTCTTTGGTTTCTTCGCAGCACACCCGGCTAACGACACACCCATGAGGACACCAAGTGCGAACACTACCAGCAAGATTGTTGCAGTGCGATGCTGCCATTTGTTGTTGGGTTGATTCATAATGCATGCTCCTCGCATAGATGTTCCGACAAAGTCCGAAAGTGATAGTCCCTTGCTGACCTGCTCAGGCGCGGGTCAAGTTGTTATTTGAGTGGTATTGTCAACAATGCCACTCAGCGGGTCTGAAGTATGCGCAGAATATGGCTGCGCGAGATAATCCCTGCAAGACGACCATCCTGTATGACTGGCAATTGGTTCACGTCCTCGCGTCCCATCAACTCAAGCGCCTCTGTAACAGGCGTGTGAGGCGTGACCGTGCGCAATTGATCAAGTGAGCGCATCACATCATCCACTGTTGTGTAGGGCCATTTCGCCCGCGCTACACCTTTGACTTCATGGGGCGTGATAATGCCAACAAGGTGCCCGTTCTCTTCAACAGCGAAGCAGTGCTGGCCGGTGCGTAAGTGGTGCTCATCGGCGAAGGTTTGTAGATTGTCATGGCTGTCCACCATAGGGCAGTCACTCGCCATCACAGCACCGACAGTCACGCCGCGCAGGCTCTCAGAGATTTCCATCTGCGCGCCGGTAGCGCGCGCCGCCTTCAACAAGAACCAGCCGATAAAAGCGAGCCACAGCCCGCCGAATCCAGCGCTATAGAAGAACCGGAAGATGCCAATGACGACCAACCCAAATGCGAGGAGCTGACCGACCCGTGCAGCGATGCGCGTCGCGCGAACAACATCGCCTGTCGCCCACCAGACAATGGCACGCAGCACACGCCCACCGTCGAGCGGGAAGCACGGAAGCATATTCAAGATCGCGAGCATGATGTTGATCACGCCGAGCCACATCAACAGCACCAGAAGTGGCAACCGCGGCATCTCTGGCGGCGCCCAACCGAAAGCCAAGGCCAAACCTAAACAGGCGAAGCCGATTATGGCGCTAGTGATGGGGCCGACGATGCCCATCCAGAACTCTGTTTTCGCGTCTGCTGCTTCTTTCCCGATCTGTGCTACGCCCCCAAGCGCGAACAAGGTGATGGCGCGCAGAGGCAGCCCACGAGCTTTCGCCACCGCTACATGTGACAATTCATGCGCCATGATGGAAACGAAGAGAAGCAGTACCGTGATAATCGCCGGCGCCCAGATCAGGCCGGCGCCCCACTGCGGATTGGCCGTGGAAAACTCTCCGACGAGTGAGAGCGTGACCAGCAGAACGATCAGCAGCCAACTATAATGAAGGCCTATCTGAACTCCGAAGATTCGGCCCAATCTTAATTGTGCTTGCATAAAACATTACCTCCCCACGTAGCGCCTGCCTCTCATCGAGCCTATGCACCTCTCCTATGGCCTAGAGCCTGTAATGAACTTTGAGAGTGTTCAATTGCGATTTTTCGCCCTTTTTCGCCTCTGGCTGCTACGGCTCTGGCTCCCAGCGCACTGACAGCGGAGCCATGTCACAAGATGTTGGGGGAGACCCAGAGTTCACCCGCATATTTTGGAACGAAAGTTCATAACAGGCTCTAGTCTCAGCCGATTGCTGCTACGGCTAGTGAAAACTCATTGATCAAATCTAAGGACGGTGACCTGTATAGGGATATCCTTATGCTCCGCCTCAGGACTGATGCCTTCAATTACGATGCGCGCATTCATTGATTCATCCGGCTCCGGTGCCGTCTGCGGCGTGGAGACGATGACGGCTGTACGCTCCCCGACCGCTGCGCTGTGCGGGTCAAGCACAGCGCCATGCATCTCCAGCTCCCTGATTTGCGTCCCGTGTGATTCCGCACGGTGGTCTTCAACTCCAGTACCACGTCGCCGAGCGCATGCGTTGATTCCACCGCCTCCGGTTGCGTATGCTTAGGAACCTTCATGGCACAACCGCCTGGCCGTAGGTCATCGGCTAACCTCGTCGTCCGGCACCGGTCTCCTGTTCGATACGTACCAGGCGATCAGCACGCCGAAACTAGGTGCGAAGGCGTGCGGGTGCAGGCGGTCGAGAAGGATCGTGTCAAGGTCTAGGATCACGCTAGCCAGACCGAACATCACCATCAAGCAGTTGAGCACATCAAATCTTTTTTGCTTCAGCGTCAGCCGGACTACGAAGAAAAGGACCAGCATTGAGACTACGAATGAAAGATAGGCCATCAAAGTTCCACCCCTGCGTCAGCTTATTACAGGTCGCTGTTTATCATCTCCGCTCATCTAACCGTTGTCTTTTGCCGCCCGCGGCGCGACTGCGTACCGCCGCCACAAGCGGGGCATTACAAGTTCGATACGGCTTCAGTGTTGTTTAATCGAAGCGCACGCCCGCGACCTCCATCCGCACATCCCCCTGTCCAACCTCTTTGTCAACGTCTTCCAGCAACAAGTGCACGCTCACGCTTCCGTCGGGCGGAAGCTTCGTTCGCCCTGCGGGCATGACGATGACCGTACGCTCGCGTACATGCCGCCCGGCGCTGTCTACCACCGCGCCGCGCACCTCTAATGCGCTGATGGCGCGCCCCGTGTTGTTGCGTATCCTCGCCGTCAACTCCACCACCACGTCGCCCACAGAACGCGGCGATTTCGTCGCAATCAAATCATCCACGACGATACTCTCGCGCAAGCTCTCGAACTCCGGCGTACCGGCGCGCACCGCGCCGCCGAGCCGCGGCCCGTCAGCTAAATTCATCTCCGGGCT
>JACCTF010001086.1 GCA_013812565.1 Pyrinomonadaceae bacterium
TCACGGATTGCCAGTGCGGTGTTTATTCTTGAGTCATGCGATCCCCATTCCGACGCCCGCGCGCACCCACATTGTCATACTGTTATTCATAAAGCTACGTCAATAGTACGTGGCTAGTTGCTTATGCAGCGGGCGACAGCGCCCCATCATCCGCCGATTGCCGCCGATCTTTGTGCGGGCGCTTGAAGGCTTCCAGCAACTCGCGCAGACTTTCATCCGCCGGCATCCTGATTTTCGTTTCCTGTCCGATGCTAGGGATAAGGCGCAAGCCGTGTCGCGCATCACTCGCCGGCTTGATGTTATCTGCTTCCCCCGCTTCGTTTCCGATCTCCTTTCGCTTTGTCATTGTCGTTGAGACATTCTCACAGCCTATACCCGAATTTATAGCAACGATGATTTGCCGTTCAACCCGTAAGCGTCAAGTTAGATGTGATGAAGAAGTATGTCCCTTCGGGCGCACGCCGGTTACAGCTCGCGACCGCGGCTCTGGCATCCGCGAAGGTCGGATGTGTTTCGATGATCCGGCTCGCGATCCACTCACCATCGAGCCAGCGTCGCAGATCATTCGTTTTGGCGGCTGTCACATAGAAGCGTTGACCTTCCGCGAGCACCATCCGTCCGGCCGAATAGCTGTGACATAACTCGCACCGTCGCGATTCGTCAGCGGCGGCGGAGAAAACAGATCCGCACTCCCGACATACCCCCGTTTCTGCCATCTCACTACCTATCAAGGGCTTAAGGATTCATCCGTATTGATCGGCGTCAATTAGATTTCCCGGTAGGCACTCGGCTTACCCCCGCCAACGGTTATCCGTTTTCACCCCGCCGTAGCGCAGAGTGCGTCGGCCGAACTTAATGCCACCCCCCGGAGCGCGCGGACCGACGGCACGAAGAACTTACGCCGCCTCATTAGTACCTCACGGCGGGCAGTTGCGCGCCATCCGGTAGCCGGTGCGCTCGGCTTCCTCGCGGCTCTTAAAGGTCACCCGGTTTTGCGGCGAAACGTCCTTGTAGTTCGGGCAGTTCGGCAGATGGTAAATGCGGCTACGCCGGTTGCCGACCACCGCGTCGGTGTAGCTGACTGGTCCAGTGGGGCGTTCGCCCGGCGACGGCGCTGCCGCGACAGGCCGCGATAGGCTATCGATCTCTTCCCGCTCGCGCCTGATCTGCGTGTCGTACTCCGCGATGCTCTTCGACTCGCGCGGGCGACCGCCGCGCCTGAACTCCCACGGCGGCACCCGCTCAGTGTCAATCCATAACCCCAGCTTCGCTTGCCGCGCAGCCTCTTCAGCTCGTGTATAAGCCTCACGATCTTCCGCGCTTTGCTCGCCGGCATACTGCTTGTAGTGCCACGCGAGTCCGGCGCGCACCATCTCCAGGTTGATGTCGCGCCCGTCTAATCGCACGCGCCCGACTTCACGCCTGTAGCGGTCCCGCTTATCAACTAGCACCTCGACCTGCTTGCCAAAGACTAGCTCGGCTAGTTGTTCGCGGGCGCGCGTGCCGAAGGCTTGCATGCGTTCAGGCGCGTCTACGCCCTGTAAGCGAATCTTGTGTTGCTTCTTTGCGCTGTCAAGGACGGTGAGAGTATCGCCGTCTGCGATGCCGATGACTTTGCCGCGCAGGGTGCCCGGTTGTGCCGCGACTGCGACACACCACAGAGCGAGTAATGTGAGTGCGCCGGTGGTGTTGCGCCGATAGTTGATGTTCATAGTAATCGTTGTCCGCAGCAGCGGGAATGCGGTTAATTGACGTACCCGGCGTCTTGTTCACTCTCCAGTTCAAAGGCTTCACGCACCCGGCCCCGACAGTATAGATGGTGGCACGCTCGTCCGCGCACCCTCTGCTGTTCGTCGCGATGAACAAGCGCGGTTGCACCAAGTACGATCACTCCACCACACACACTGCACGGGCAAGCTCGCGCGAGCGGCTCATCTACCAGGGAGTGGTTGACGCCACTTAGTTCGTTTATTTTAGGTTCGTTCCGGCGCATCCCGTATGACCCTGTTTGGTGCCGCCAGCGAGCTAAGCGCCGGCGGCCGAAGGTACGTGCCGAGGGTAAGTCAAAGCAGGTGGCGCTGCCGCGCCGACGCTCACGCGCTGATAGATGAGCTAAAACATACTACACGATGATGGGCGCTGGCGCGCAGAGTTCGTCACCAGATCACACCCTTTTACCGCCCGGCGGCGACCACCCCAAAAGATTCAGGCTTCGCCTTCGCCCTTGAAAAGCGCGGGCGAGATCAGGATTCGTCACAAGGTCGAAGTCATTAGGAGCGGCATTCGCCGCACTTCTTTTTACCCCGTTCTACGCCCCGCCATTGTCCCACGACAGCCCAAAAGTAAAGGCCAAGCCCTCACGGGTGCGCTCACCGAGCTTCGCGCAGCCTTTACTTTTGAGCACCCAGTCGTGCGCCTTCTGCCGTTGCGGTTGAACGGTTTGCTTTTGCATGACACCCCCACGTGAGTGGTCTTTGTCACAGATGCCGCCAACCGTTACGCGCAAATAAGAAAGGGACGCGGATACCAGCCACGTCCCTCGGCTTCAACCCTTCACTACACGAAAGGTCGAAACAATGAAAACTTACCACAAGAACACCCAATGCCAAACACCGAACGTCCCAAGCTGGGCGACGATCTTAACCCAGGCCGTGAGCACGCCGGGCATGATCCTCGAAGCTTACT
>JACCTF010001096.1 GCA_013812565.1 Pyrinomonadaceae bacterium
GGCACATCCTCTCTGATCGCGGGCATACCTCTCGTGAACTCGCAGTCAGGTCGGGACGAATCCTCTTTTGAGTCTCCAACCGAGCCCGGCCTCTCACTTGATTGCTCGACCCTCTTCATTCACGATCCCTCGTGATGTCGGCCCCCACGGCGCGCAGTTTCGCCTCGATCTTTTCGTAGCCCCGATCTATGTGATAGACGCGGTCGATCACGGTTTCGCCCCGGGCGGCGAGGCCCGCCAGGACAAGCGATGCGGAGGCACGCAGGTCCGATGCCTGCAGGCGCGCGCCCTTCAGCGGCGTGGGTCCTTCGATTGTTGCGGTGCGTCCGTTAACGTCGATCCTCGCACCTAACCTTCGCAGTTCTGCGGCGTGCATAAAGCGGTTCTCGAAAATCGTCTCCGTGATCGCAGAGCGCCCGCGGGCTTGCGTCATCAAGGCCATGTACTGAGCTTGCATATCGGTCGGAAATTGCGGGTAAGGTTCTGTCACAACATCGCACGCGCTCAGTGAGTGGTTGCCGTCTTTCGAGTGTACCAAGAGCGTGCTCCGGTCCGCTTCCTCTACCTGGACGCCAATCTCACGCAGCTTTGAGATCAAAGCCGTGGAGTGCTCCGGGCGGCAATCCTTTACTTTCAGTTCACCCTGAGTGATGGCGGCGGCGATCAAGAACGTGCCGGTCTCTATCCGGTCAGGAATAACACTGTGTTCCGCAGCGCCGAGCGTCTCGACGCCTTCGATCTCGATGGTCGGCGTTCCTGCCCCGTGCACCCGCGCTCCCATCTTGTTCAAGAGGTCGGCGAGATCTTTCACCTCAGGCTCGCACGCCGCGTTATGAATCTTGGTGCGACCCTCGGCGAGCGTCGCGGCCATCATTAGGTTCTCTGTACCTGTGACCGTTACATTGCCGAGGTGAACATCCGCTCCTTGTAATCGCCCGCGTGCGGGGGCGCTCGCCACAACATCACCCGCCTCCAGTTCAACGCTCGCGCCGAGAAGCCGAAATCCTTCGAGATGCAGATCGATTGGTCGCGTGCCGATTGCGCAACCTCCCGGCAGAGAGACCTTCGCTTGGCCGAAACGAGCCAACAGCGGCCCGAGCGCGAGCACCGAAGCGCGCATGGTCTTGACCAGATCATAAGGAGCTTCGAACAGCTCAATGTGATGAGCCCTGATCTTGTGAGTATGTAGTTCGGGCGTAAGAACCGTGGCACCGAGATCTTCCAGCAGACGCCTCAGCGTGATGATGTCACGCACGTAAGGAACATTGTGTAGCGTCACGGTCTCGGACGTAAGCAACGCGGCAGCCATGCACGGCAAGGCCGAATTCTTCGCCCCGCTGATCGAGACCTGCCCGTTAAGGGGGCGTTCGCCCACGATCCGAAATTTGTCCATCTATGCTGATCCTTTCATCCGAGTCATTAAATCGAACACACATGCAGGGTACACAATGAAAGACCTTACCGACGCAGAGACGCAGAGGTTCGCAGAGTAACCAGCTAACCCCTCTGCGAGAACTCTGCGTCTGCGTCGGTGAAAGTTGTTGGCGCGCCCATCACGTCACGAATAATCGGGTGTCCCAATGTCATCTGTCTTGATTTAGAGTAAATCTCTCTTGAGGTTGGGACATGGGCACTTCACCACAGAGGCACGAGGTTATTCAGAGAACCCCAGAGAGGACTGCTTTCATCTCTGGGGTTCTCTGCGGATGCTCTCTTTGATGAAAATCGACACACGCGACATGCAATCGAAAATCGCTCCAGGAGTTTTCACATAGCCTGAGACTTTAGGATGAGGATCTTTTTAGCTGGTTATGACCGCGATGTGCACTGCCGGCGGCACGGTCGATAAAATAGTTGAGGCAATGGTACAAGGTTATCCTCAAATGCACACCGGCTTCCGAGGCCATTTAGATTAACGGCGTGGTGGCCCGCTCGGCGGGCGATGCATACGGGGCGTACCCACCCTTCCGCCAGACGGGGCAAGATGCATGAACCCTGACGGCGCGAGTTGCTGCGGCCTCCCAAAATTGCCCAGCGAAGTGCCAAAGCTCGGACTAAAGACGCTTCCTTGGAAGCGTCGATTGCCGCCCAGCCGACCGATGGAAATGCTGAACGGCGGCAACGGGTACGCGTAAGGATAGTAGTTCGCGTATGGATAAAAGCCGGAGTTTGGGAAGCTGTTCCCGTATGTCACGGGCGCTTGTGATTGTTGCACTCTGAGTTCGCCGATTTGCCTATTAAGCACTGAAACCTCTGCGCGGAGAGCTTCGTACTGCGCCGCCGTGCGGCTCGCTTCCAGTTGCAGCGCCAGTTCGCGCAATCTTCGATCTTGTTCTTCTATTGAACGCTGCAATTCTTCCCTCGTAGGTAAGCCTTGTTGGACGCGCTGACGCTTGTCTGCATCGTCGCTCGCGACACGCGCGCGGCGCGACGCTTCGAGGTCTTCGTTCGTCACCACTCTTTGTTTAGCGATCTGTTTGGCGGAGATGTTCGGCAACACGGGAGCGCTCGGTGGGTTCTGCTCCGTTATTTTGGCGGCTCGGTTAATGAAACTTCCCGCCGGCTCTTGATTGATGCGTTCCGTGGCGGCCAAATCGACGCCGGATAACTGCACCGTATAGGCAATGCCGGGCGCTACTTCGTACGTCACCGCAGTCGAGGTCACGGTGAATTTGGCTGGAATCTCAACACGCCGACCGCTGCGCATCACCAGCGTGTAGGCGCTCGCGGCAACCGGCAGGAGGAGCGCCAGCAGCACCGCCGCCAACCCCCAAGCGACCTTCGAGACAGACACGTGCAGCTTGCTCCGCAGCGCACAATAAACAGCGCTAGCTTTAAACATTTCTCGATAACCTCCTTCTAAATCTCTTGGTCTTCGTATGGTTGGGCCGAATTATAGCACTTGCTACTTGAGAGTACGGGGTGCATGTATTCTAAATCAAAACATCTTAAGAGAGGGACAAGAGGGATCAGCCGCAGATTAACGCAGGCGCGTCGCAGATCACTTGGTTTAACCCGTATGACCTTCGGAAGGGTAGAGTTCACCACCTATATCTGTAACACACACGATCTCTGTTAGCTTTTGCCGCGCCGCTTCGTATAGTAGTTGTAGACATCAGTGACGTTGGCCGCGACTGCGCCCTGCAACTGCGCTCCGGCCAAGGGCACTCCGGCGAAGCCTTGCCCCTCGCGCGCCAGCCGTGTCATCTGGTCGCCCATCTTTAACGAGCGCAGACCATCGGGCGCGAGCGTGCGCCGCATCTCTTCAAGAGTTGAACCCCGCTCGACGCCGCGCGCCACGCCTTCGTTAATCTCCTCAATATAGGCGCGGAAGAACGCCAGAATCGACTTGCCCTGCTGGACCAATCCGTGACCCGCCACAACATGTGTGAAGTCGAGCGCTTCGAGCGCCACGAGCGTACGCGGCCAATCTTCGGGATACCCGTCGCCCATGTATGGTAGAAGGCTATGCATCAGATCGCCGGTTGCCACAGTGCGCTCGCTCGGGATATAGACGACAACGTCGCCGGCCGTGTGGCCGCGCCCCAGGAAGATCAAGTGGATTTCGCGCCCACCCCGATGAATCACCAAACGCTCGTTGAACGTAATCGTCGGCAGCGTGATCTGCTTCTCCGGCGGGTTCATCTCCTTCAAGTAAGCTTCAAGCTGCCCGATCTGTTCTGTCAGACGCGCCCGCTCGCCGTCAATCTTTGCCGCCGCAAGCTGCGTTCGCAAATCGGCGATCCGCTTCGGCAATGCGGCCAACGACTGGCGCAAACGCGAGGCTCCTTCGCGCGCCATCCACTCACGCGTACTCGTCGAGGAGATGACTTCTGTACTCTCGCCGAAGGCTTTCGGATAAGCGAGATTGCCCTGCGCGTGGTCCCAGTGAAAGTGGCTGTTGATCACATAACGAACCGGACGGTCGCTCACCTCCCTGCGAATTTGGTTGATCAACGCACTGGCCGCCGACGGCTTCGAGTGGGTGTCAACGACGAGCACATGATCCGCGGTGACGATCACCGCCGCGTTGCAGTTGAGCATCGGCGCGGGGCGGGCAATCGCCGCATAAACGCCGTCGCTCACCCGCTCGATGCGGAACAGATTGGCGGCGGATTGTTCGCCCGACGCCGCTTGTGGC
>JACCTF010000011.1 GCA_013812565.1 Pyrinomonadaceae bacterium
ACTCTGTTCCATCACCTCGCGGTTCTCAACCAGCGCGACCGACGTCGCGGCCGCTTCTTTGAAGACCACTGGCCCACCTTCGAACTCTGCCACGTTGCGTGCGACATCTTCATCGCCGCCCGTAGCATACGCAGCTTTCAAGCGCGTACGTGCGTTCATGTCAAACTGCACTCCGAGGCGTGGACTTGTCGAAGCGGCACTGCTCGCGCCGGTAAAACGCGAGTGGTCGAAGCCGAGTACGACGACCACACCGTCACGCACAATCCATTCGTCAATCGCTCGCACCGAGACTTGGCCGAGCGCGGCCGCTGCCCCCTGCTTGTCCCCTACCGACTGAAGCTGTGCTCCGCCGATATTCAAGCTTATACGGTGACGATCATTCGCGCTTACGCGTGCTATTGCCTCCAGCCTGCGCAACGCGCCAAGTTGTCCGACGAAAATTAGATTGAATTGCTCGCTAACGGGAGTTTCAAAGGCGAAGTTAGTACCCAGGTATGGATCAACCAGGTCGCTTGCTGAAGCGGCGTAGTAAGTTTCAATCACGCCGCGAGGGCGGCGCTTTTGTGAAGCATCATCAACCTGCGAAGCGCTCTCATCCCTCCTGTCGATTGCCTCGGCGGCCATCTCGGCAACGGAGTTTTCGCTTTCTTGTACATGAAAGATGGAGCGGCGACTCTGCTTTGAGCGCAAAACCCACTTGGGGTCGTCGCGGTCGATACGCTTTTCAGGTGTGGTTTGACCAAGCCCAATCGGTTCGAGGTTGAAGCGGTAAACCAGTTCGTCTGACGATCCGATTTGCACGGCATTAAAGGCCGCAGCATTAAACCCGAGAGCCTCCGCGCGCAACGCATAACGGCCGGGCAACACGCGGGCGACGAAACTGCCATCAGCCGCACTCAGTATCTGCTTGATCGCTTTACCCGCCGCGCCCTCTTGCGCCAGTGAGACGAGCGCGCCCGCAACCGGTTTTCCCTGGTGGTCGCGAACAGAACCGGTGATGATCCCGAGGGGCCGCCTCTGCCCGAAAGCTAAGGGTGTACTGGCACCGCACAAAATGATGACGACAAAGAGCGCTAACCCGGCGCGTACCCGAGCTTTATTCATCAAGCAATCCCCCGGCGCATCCCTGTTAACCCGAGAGATTGCGCCTTGAAGTAATTTCCGCCGTCTTGAATTCATGAAGATGATAAATCAATTGAATCAATGATCTGTCAGAGTAAGGTGACATTCTCCGCCAAGCGCGCAAACAGTGTCAAGATGGCGCTCCCCGGCCCGAAGTCAATAAGTTCTCCTGACAATGAACCACCAAGACGCTACGCCTCAGTCACGGATTTCAAGTCTATGCGACATCGTCCTCATCCTCTGTGAGTCGATTTAGCGTCTTGGCGGTTGATAAAGTCCGTTCATGTTGAGAGTGAAATGACCTGGGAATTTAGTGAAGTTTGCCCGGATTTTGCTGGGCATGTTACGATGCCGAGCACCTTTCGAATACTATCCATTTCAAGTCATAACTTAAAGCTTTAACAACAGAATGATCGAACAAATTCAATCAACCACACTTCCAAGCGGCGCAAAAGTTTTAACCGAGTATATGCCGGGGTTGCGATCCGTCACTCTCGGCATTTGGGTGCGGCGCGGTTCACGCCATGAGCCTGCCGCGCTAAACGGCGTTTGCCACTTTATCGAACACACCGTCTTCAAAGGCACATCCAAACGCACGGCGCTCGATATTGCTATAGAATCCGACCGCCTTGGAGGCCACTTCGACGCCTACACCACACACGAGCAGACCGGCTTTGCCATGAAGGTCGTTGATTCGTACTTGCCGCAAGCCTTTGATCTGCTGGCCGACATCATTGTGCACCCGCGCTTTGAAGCCGAGGATTTAGAGCGTGAGCAGCGTGTCATCATCGAAGAGATGAAGATGGTCGAGGATACACCCGACGAGTATCTAGCCGAACAGTTCCATGCGGCATACTTCCCCGACCATCCGCTCGGCCGACCCATCGAAGGCACGCCGGAAACGGTTTCCTCCTTCGACCATCAACGAACCATAGAGTTTCACACACGCGCCTACGCTCCGCACAATCTCGTCATCGCTGCTGCCGGAAACATTAATCATGAGCGCTTAGTTGAGCTTGCTGAAAAGGTTTTTGCCGACAAGGATGCGATGCGTGCGAGCACATCAAGTGATCGAGATACGAGCGTAAAGGCTAACTCACCTGTTGCCGCCGCGCCGATCTTAGTGCAGCGCAAAAAGGAGCTTGAACAAGCGCATCTTATTCTGGCCGCTCCCTGGCCCTCAGCGCGCCATGAAGATCGTTTTGCCGGAAGTCTTCTTCTGTCTATTCTCGGCGGCGGTACCTCAAGCCGCTTGTGGCAACGGGTTCGTGAAGAACGCGGACTGGCTTACGCCGTTGGCGCAGCGGCCTCCGGCTTCACCGATACGGGGGTCTTCCAAATCTATGCCGGCACTTCGCCCGAGCAACTCGACGAAGTGCTTGATCTCTCGCTCGCCGAATTGCGCCGCATTGTGCGTGAACCGGTCAGTGCCGACGAACTACAACTTGTCAAAGATCAAGCGATCTCATCAATTCTACTCGGGCTTGAATCAACGAGCGCCCGCGCGGGCACGCTCGCTCGCCAGGAGATTGTGCACGGTCGCCGCATTTCGCCCGATGAGATTATTCGCCGTCTCGAACTCGTCACGCCCGAAGACGTCCGTCGCGTCGCCAGCGCATGTTTCACAACAGAGGCCTTAGCCTTCGGCGCGCTCGGCAACTTAAACGGCTTTCACGTGGACCGCGCGCGACTGGAGATTTGAAATGCAGTGACAAGTGAGCAGTGACGAGTGACGAGTGATAAGACAAAACTTGTTCCTGGCTCGTCACTGTTCACTTGTCACTCGTAACTTTTCTTATGCGATTCACCGTTCTTGGCAGCGGCTCAACCGGCAATGCGATTTTGATCGTTGCCGGCGATACGCGTGTGCTGGTTGACGCCGGGATGAGTGCGCGTGAGATTGCGCGTCGGCTTGTGATGGTCGGCGAGGATGCGAATCAGCTCGACGGCGTGGTTGTGACGCATGAGCACGGCGATCATGTCGGAGGCCTTCGCGTGCTGCGGAAAAGCTTGCAGTGTCCAATCTACATCTCTGGTGCGACGCGCGACGCGTACATACGCGACCGACGCAATCTTTCCTCCGAAGAACCGCACCGTCGCACCGAAGCTTTGCGCGATTGCACGGAAGAGATTTCAACAAGTAGCGACTTCCGTATCGGCAAGATAGATTTTCATCCGTTCACCATTCCGCATGATTCGGTCGACAACTTCGGCTTCATCGCCACGCACGCGGGCGTTCGCGTGGCGACGGTGCTTGATTTCGGCCATATCACAACACTCGTCAAAGAGCGTCTGCGCGGATGTGCGGGCATCATCATCGAATCGAATCACTGCCGCGACATGCTCAAGGCGTGCGAGGTCTATCCGTGGGAGTTGAAGCAGCGGATACTATCGCGCACCGGCCATCTCTCCAACGAAGACATCGCCGAGTGGCTTAGTAACCAGGGCGACGGATTTGACGGCGCGGCCTCGCACGTCGTGCTTACGCATCTTTCACAGCGCGCCAACAACCCGCACGTCGCCAAACTCTCGGCCGAGATGGCCTTACGCGAACGCGCGCCGCTGTTTGTGCCGACAACGGAAATCATTATTTCTTCACCTAAAGACCCGACCTCGTGGATAGAACTATGAATATAAGAGTCAGGAGCCGGAAGTTAAAAGAACAACAATCGCTGTGCTGTCCATTCTGTCTTTTGACTCCTGACTCCTGACTTCTGACTTCTGACTTCTTCGCTA
>JACCTF010000703.1 GCA_013812565.1 Pyrinomonadaceae bacterium
GGCATACTCCATCAGCGAAGCCCTCGGCTTCGAGAAGGGCGTGTCGCGGAGCTTTCGCGAAGCTCCAATCTTTGTCGGCATTTTTACTTTTCTGATCGCCTTAGGCGCGTTTGTTGCAATGATCCCCGATCTACCGCTCATTCGCGTACTGCTTGTCACGCAGTTCGTCAATGGTCTGCTACTACCGGTTATCTTGATAGCAGTGTTAAAGCTTGTTAATAATAGAGATTTGATGGGCATATATGTAAACAATAGACTCTACAACGTTATCGCATGGCTAATAACAGCGATTGTCTCAACTTTGTCAATCATGTTTATTACAACGACCTTCTTTCCGTAAATTACCAATTGACCAGCTATCTATGACGATCCTTTCGCCCGTTTGTTTTCTAACAATGGATATAGAAATTAACCGCACACTTGCCATGCCGAATGAGACTTGACAGAGGGACGCTCAATCTTTATTATGCCCGCACGCTCAGCAACCAAAAAGCTCTTAGAGCTTTCAAATATCCGGCGAAGTTCACTAATAATCCATTTTAACCCAAGGAGAATATGGCTATGAGCACTGGACGTCACGACCCATTTCGTGATCTTCGTAGTCTGCAAGAAGAGGTAAATCGTCTATTTTCAACCAACCTTTCGCGTGCTTTTGGTGATGAAGGAATTGCGCGCGGTGCGTGGACGCCGAGCGTTGACATCTATGAAAACAAGGATCACATTGTGCTTGAGGCAGAGCTTCCAGGCATGAACCGTGATGACTTTGATCTGGCGATTGAGAACAACGTGCTCACACTACGCGGCGAAAGAAGTTTGCAAAAGAGAAGCGATTCCGATACGTACCATCGCGTCGAGCGTGCCTACGGTTCTTTTTCTCGTTCTTTTACTTTGCCGCAAACTATTTCTGGCGAGGGAGTAACAGCCGAGTACAGAAACGGCGTGCTACGCGTAACGCTTCCCAAACGGGAAGAGGTTAAAGCGCGGCGCATCGAGATCGTCGCTGACAGCGCCGAGTCAAGCGGTTCCTCACACTCCATCGATGCACAAGCCAAAGAAATAAACATTATCGAAGGCGGGCAGCAAAAGACAGCTAGCCGGTAAGTTCGCAGTTCAAAGTTTTGGCGATCTCTTATTTTTACCCCAGCCTCGGATGGTTATCGGTAGCAGTTGAAGGCTGAACATTTAGCAAGCAAACTTTAATATCAGTTTAATGTTTCAAGGAGGATTGTCTTTTCCTGAAGGAGAAGAAAAATGATGATGCGAGAGAATAAGGGAATCGAAGAAAACAGTGAGGCACATGAACCTGGCGCAGCCGTGTTCGACGAGATTCGTGTGACTGACCGGCGGCGCATCAACCTTGAGAATGAAAGCGACGGCGCGCCAAGCGAAAATTCGAGTAATAAGACTTCTAGTTTCAAGCCGAGTTATGTGGAAGAGCTTGAAGCCCGCACGCGCGCAGCCGAGCAAAAAACGGTTGATGTGCAGAACCGTTTTGAACAAGTTCGAGCTGAACTCCGGCGTGAAACGGATGAAATTAGGCAGCGCTTGAACCGTGCCGCGGATGAACGGGTTGGGCGCGACAAGGCGGCATTTGTTCAAACCTTGATTCCGGTAATAGATAACTTGCGGCGAGCAATGGAAGCCGCTGACGGCGGCGGTTCCCTGGAAGCGTTGATGAACGGTTTGCGCGGCACGGTAAGCGGTTTTGAGAGTGCGCTGGCCGGCTTGGGCGTTGAACCTATTGCCGCCACCGGCCAGATGTTCGATCCACAATTTCACGAAGCAGTTGACGCAATCCACGTTGACGCTGCGCGCGACGGCATGATCACCACTGAATATAGCCGCGGTTACAAGATGGGTGATCAACTGCTGCGCCCGGCGCGCGTACAAGTCGGACGCGCGCTAACGGCCGCGCAACAAGCAGCAGAGTGAAGCGAAGTTTTTCTTTGCAGATAAACAATTCCCAATTTTCGGTTTCGAGGAGAAAACTAAAGTGGCGAAAGAAATAAAATTTAGGGAGGATGCCAGAAGCGCGATGTTGCGGGGCGTAAACACGCTCGCCAACGCCGTGCGCGTGACGCTCGGGCCCAAAGGTCGCAACGTCGTCATTGGCAAAAAATTCGGCGCGCCTATCATCACCAAAGATGGAGTCACGGTAGCAAAAGAGATTGACTTGCTCGACAATTACGAGAACATGGGCGCCCAGATGGTAAAAGAGGTAGCGACCAAAACCAACGATATTGCCGGCGACGGCACAACGACGGCGACGGTGCTCGCCCAAGCTATATTTCGTGAAGGTGTGAAGAACGTGACAGCCGGCGCGAACCCGATGGCGTTGCAACGCGGCATACAACAAGCTACTGAAGTGGCGGTCGCTGATTTAGAGCGTCAATCGAAGAAGGTTAAAAGCCGTGAAGATTTAACAAACGTCGCGTCGGTCTCGGCGAACAACGATCGGCAGATTGGCGAACTGCTTTCCGAAGCAATGGAGCGCGTTGGAAAGGATGGCGTGTTGACGGTCGAGGAATCCCGTACGCTGGAAACCGAACTAGACATTGTTGAAGGAATGCAGTTTGATCGCGGGTATTTATCGCCGTACTTCGTGACCAACCCGGATCGCATGGAAGTGGTGCTTGAAGAGCCGTTGATTCTTCTTCATGAAAAGAAGATCTCGGCAATGCGCGACCTTTTGCCGGTGCTCGAACAGACTGCGCGCCAAGGCCGCTCACTGTTAATCGTCGCTGAAGACATCGAAGGCGATGCGTTGCCTACGATTGTTGTCAACAAGCTACGTGGCACGATCAAAATTTGTGCCGTGAAGGCTCCAGCCTTTGGTGATCGCCGCAAAGCGGTTCTCGAAGACATTGCGGTTTTAACGGGTGGGCGCGTCATCACGGAAGACATCGGCATCAAGCTTGAGAACGTTGAGTTCACAGATCTCGGCTCGGCCAAGCGTGTGATTATCGACAAGGACAACACAACTATTGTCGAAGGCGCCGGCAGGCCCGAAGACATTCAAGGGCGTGTGGCCTTGATTCGCCGTCAGATTGAAGAAAGCACATCTGATTATGATCGCGAGAAGTTGCAGGAGCGTCTGGCGAAGCTGGCCGGCGGGGTTGCCGTCATTCGCGTCGGTGCCGCAACTGAAACCGAGATGAAGGAGAAGAAAGCTCGTGTTGAGGATGCGGTGAATGCGACTCGGGCGGCGGCGCAGGAAGGCATCGTGCCCGGCGGCGGTCTGGCGCTCATGCGTGCTGCTAAAGCGCTTGATAAACTTACGGTTGAAGACGGGGACGTGCAAACCGGCATCCGGATTGTGCGCCGCGCGCTGGAGGAACCGCTTCGCCGCATTGCCGAGAACGCTGGTGTTGAAGGCGCGATTGTGCTTGGCAAAATTGAAGATTCTAAGGGATCACACGGCTTCAACG
>JACCTF010000025.1 GCA_013812565.1 Pyrinomonadaceae bacterium
AAGCACGTTACGTGACTATCCGTGAGCCAAAAGTGCGGTTTTACAAAGCTTTGGCGCAATAGTTCGGGCGCATTTTGGGCAGCTACTTTACAGCCCCACGGAGACCGCTTTCGCCCCTTCGCGGAAGAACGGGTAGCCCGTCAGGCTACTTAACCGCTCTGGCGTGTAGGCCTGAATCACGCCACATAAACTCTCGCTCAACTCGTCCAGCGACTGATAGACTTCCGCCGTCACTTTGTCTTTGACATCCTCAAACACCCGCTCGATCGGACTGACCTCTGGGGTGTAGGGTGGCGTAAAGACAAACCTGATCTGTTCCGGGCGGCGCAACTTCGGGGTGGTGTGATAGCCGCCGTTATCCAACACCATTAAGTTAAGACTCTCCGGGTAGCGACTCGCAAAGTAATCAAGAAAGATTTGGAAATGCTCGGTGTCCAAATACGGCAACTCTAAAAAGACCGACTCGCCAGCTAACGGCGCGACGGCTCCATAGAGGTACGTAGTATCGAAGTCGTGCTGGCATATAGCGAGCGGTTTGATGCCACGCAGCGTGAGCCGCTGGCGCCTGGTCGTGAGCAGTCCAAACCGGCTTTCGTCGGTCGTCCACACCTTGATCGGCAAGCGAGGAGCAACCGCTGGGGCGACCTTTGCAGGCAGCGGAGTTTCCCAATCAACCGGACTGGTGGTCTGAATCGCGTGTCTGAGGCGCGCGGCAAAACTCGCCTGAAAAGCCGCCTCCGATCCCTCTTTTTTTTCACGTGCGAACGACGTCCGACAGCCAAGCGCGCTCCTAAGAGTTGGGTGGCAGTGTAATGAATCACGCGATAGCTGGGGCGGAGGCCGAAACTCCGCGCAACCCACTCCTGCAAGGCCTTAAATGAAGCCACGCCTCTGGGGTCTTGCAATTTGCCGCGCATCGCGTCAATCACCTCTTCAGGTAATGACGAGAGCTGGCCCGGCGGCTGCTTGATTGCGACCACACGGTCAAGCCCGCCGCGCTCATATTGACGCAACCACTGCCCGACGGTTTCGCGGTTCACGCCTAACAATTGCGCCGCCGCTGTGCGCGTCGTGGCCTGTCTACTCGCCAACAGATAGAGCAACTGTAAGCGCTTAGATTGGCGTCCATCGGTCTCTTTAGAAAGCATCTCGCGCAAGCTCTCCACCGACTCCCAAACATAGGGCATTCCTTGATTCATTGCCGCCTCCGCAAAGGGCGGAATTATCGCATAATGCGGTATTGTCTTTGTAAAATGGTATAATATACCACCTCGACGAGGTCAGTCTAATGAGAAGCAGAAACAGCGAGTCGCTTAACAATTGAAACATCAAGCGACCCGCTGTTCAGATTTTTGTAAAAGGGAAGACTGTTTAACTCCACAAACGATCCCAAGATCATTCAGTGTCAATGCGAATCAGCGGGCACGTCATCGGAGCGCCTGTGACCACCGCTACACGCATATCAGTGATCTTGAGTTGTGAAGGAACCGAGTTGCGATTGACGCTCTGTACCGCCCCTTCCGTATCTTGTGGGGACAGAAATCTCAAATTACAGATGATTCGATCCCCGTGTTTACTGTATTGAGCCGCCGCTCACGGTCGAATCACAGTGCCGTCGCGTCGGCGCGTTGTGCCCCAACTATGGTCGAATGTAGTGCCGGAGGGAAACGGAAACTTCGCGGCGAGTTTTTCGTCAACGTCAATGCCGAGGCCGGGAGCTTCGTTGGCGTACATGTACCCGTTCTTGGTTTCAGGGCAACCGGGAAAGACTTCGCGCGTCTCCGGCGGAAACAGGGCTCCTTCGTGAATGCCGAAATTGTAGCTCGCCAACTCCAGCGCGAGAGCCGCAGCGTGCCCCACCGGCGATTGATCGCCAGGACCATGCCAAGCAGTCTTAACTCCAAAGAATTCCGAGAGGGCCGCCACCTTGCGCGCCGATGTTAAGCCGCCGATCTGCGAGATGTGGATGCGTATGTAGTCGATGAGGCGGTTAGAGATCAACGGCACATACTCATGCTGCGTATTGAATAGCTCGCCCATCGCAAGCGGCGTGCTGCATTGTTGACGAAGTATGCGGAAGTGATCGTTATCCTCGGGCGGGAACGGATCTTCGATGAAGTAGGGCCGGTAGCGCTCCAGTTCTTTACACAAAGCGACGCCTTGCGGAAGACTGACGCGCTCGTGTATGTCGTGCAACAGTTCGACTTCATCACCCAACTTAGTGCGCAGATGCTCAAACAGTTTCGGCAGCATACGTGTATAGGCCGCAGGCTCCCAAATCGCTTTCGGATTCGTCGGGCCGATAGCTTCACTGTTGTCTACGGCAGCGCTTCCAGTGCCCGCTGCGTTCGAGCGTGCACCGCCCGCACCATAAGTCGCCAGACCCGGTACCGCCACTTGAACGCGCACATGACGGTAGCCCTTCTCCATCGCTTGCCGAGCTTTATCTTCCACCTCTTGGAAATCACGTCCGCTCGTATGCGCATAAAGGTCCGCGCCAAAACGGCACTTGCCGCCTAACAACTGGTAGACAGGCATGTTCGCCCGTTTACCTTTAATGTCCCACAGCGCCATGTCCACGCCGCTCATCGCATTGAACAACACCGGCCCGTTGCGCCAGTAAGAACTCATGTATGAAGATTGCCAAACGTCTTCAATCTCGTCTGTATTGCGGCCAATCAGAAACGGCTTCAGATACTGCTCCACCGCCGTCTGCACGACATAAGCTCGCTGCGTGAACGTCGCGCAACCAAGCCCATACAGACCCGGCTCGTTCGTCATCACTTTGACTATCACCAACCGAATCCCGTTCGGAGCCGTCAAGATCGTCTTGATGTCCGTGATCTTCAAGGCGGGTAGCCCACGCGTCGAGCGCGGCGCACCTTGCGCCCACAACTCGGCTGCCGAACTTTGTGGTGAAAACAGGGAAGCGCCAGCCGCCGCTCCACCAACGGATAACCGGCGCAAAACTTCACGTCGTTCCATATCTATTCCTTTCACTTGCTCAGCTTCTGAAGTCCAAAGTTCAAGGTTCAAAGTTCAAGTTCGATCTTAAACTTTGAACCTTGAACTTTGAACTTTCATAAACGCCTACTGCTTTCGCGGATGCGTCTTTTTCCACTCTTCAAACACCTTCTCCAGTTCCGGGCTTAGTTTCGGGTAGATGTCGCGCGAACGGTACTTGGTGCCGCGGATCATCTCGCGTTTGAAATCCTCGGTGTAGACGGTGTTCTCGGCTGTTTTAATTACCTCATCAACAAGCTGGGGCGGGAAGAAAAGCAGGCCGGATGAATCGCCAACGACGATGTCTCCGGGCAGCACCGTAACATTGGCAATACGCACCGGCGCATTCCAGTCAACACCCACCTGATCGGCCATCGCCGAGGCGTGAGTGCCGCGAAAGTAGACAGGAAAATCCTTCATCGGCAGAAACTCGTTGAGGTCGCGCAGGCCGCCGTCGATCACCACCCCGGCGGCCCCACGCGATTTGATCCCGATGCCCGTCACGTCGCCCATGAACGTCGCGCGATCGACCGCACCTCCCAGTTCCACAACTAATACATCGCCGGGCCGCGTGTCCTCTCCGGCGCGAATGTTGTACTGGTATTCCCAGTCGCCTTCTTTCCCGAGCGTCTGCACGGCCTCCATCAAGTCCGGTCGCACCGG
>JACCTF010000029.1 GCA_013812565.1 Pyrinomonadaceae bacterium
CATAGTATGGTGCTGAACGAAGTTGACATCATGCGCCCGCACAAGCCGCAGATGGAGGGGCCGAAGACAGCCGCAGAAGAAGCTGCGATGATGCGCAAGCTCTACCAAGAGATCGTGCTCACCAAGAAAGTCGGCAAGGCTGCTGATAAACCAGTGCAGATTCAAGGCTTGAGCCGCAGCAAGGATGAAGCCGCGACAACTGCGACCGTTTGATTTCCGCAAACTTGAGGGCTTGATAGAAGAACCCCGCGCGCCGTGAGCGTCTGCGGGGTTCTTGCTGCGTGTGGCGGAGAATCATTGCAGAACCACACTCGGCATCGATCAACTGCATACACAATTGCAGCAATGAGCTGATCGCTTCTTGCATCTTTTATTCGACTGAGGCATTGTTGCAAAGAGGTGTTTACGCCTGCGCTTAGAGGTTGCGGTCTCTACACAGTATGGTTCGAATTTTACTTACCAACGACGACGGCATTCACTCAGATGGTCTTGCAAAATTAGAGGAAGCGCTCCGCGAAGTAGGCGATGTGTATACGATTGCACCTGCTTCGGAGATGAGCGGTGCCTCGCACAGCTTAACGCTCTCGCGCCCCTTACGCATTCGCCACATTGATGAGCGGCACTGGACAGTTGACGGCACCCCGACCGATTGCGTTACGCTGGCGCTCAACAAAATCTTGACCGGTGATAAGCGGCCGGTGATCTGCGCTTCGGGCATCAACTACGGAGGAAACTTGGGTGACGATGCAAGCTACTCCGGGACTGTAGCGGGCGCGCTTGAGGCCACAATCCTCGGCGTACCCGGAATCGCCTTCAGTCTGTTTGCGCGGGAAAACTTTGATTTCACTTATGCCGCGCGCTTCGCCGCCACTGCTATGCGCAAAGTCTTAAACGAAGGATTGCCGGAAGGAACTTTGCTTAATATCAACATTCCGCCCGGACCCATCAATGGCGTGCGTGTCACTCGGCAGGGAATTAAGAATGCCCAACCCGTGATCACCGAGCACTTCGACCCGCGCGGTAGACCTTATTTCTGGATTGGCGAAGAGGTCATTAGTTGGAATTTGGAGGAAGGCACCGACTATCATGCTGTAGAGGGAGGATTGGTGTCGGTAACGCCGATGCGCAGCGACATGACGAACCACCGTGCATTAGCGGCGCTCGATTCGTGGAACGCGCTGCATGCCAATTCCGCTCTGCAGGACTAGGAACAATACCAACCAGTTAGTTGAGCACGATTACAAACAGTATTTGACAGTGAAGTAAAAGAGAGCAGTTGAGTTCCGCACCTCAATCAATGTTCGGTGAAGAGTTTCGCATGCAGCGTGAGCGCATGGTCGAAGGCCTGCGTAGCCGCTACCAGATCAAAGATGAACGTGTCTTGAACGCGATGCGCGAAGTGCCTCGCCATGTGTTCGTGCCGGAAGCTTTGCAAAGTCGGGCTTACGGGGATCATGCTCTGCCCATTGCCGCTAGTCAAACCATCTCGCAGCCATACATTGTAGCGCGCATGAGCGAGCTGCTCGAACTCACCAAAGAGAGTCGCGTGCTTGAGATCGGGGCTGGATCGGGTTATCAAACAGCAATACTTGCGAAGCTCGCGGCACAAGTCTTTGCCATTGAACGTATCGCTGAACTGGCTCGCGAAGCACAAGCGCGCATTCGCTCATTAGGTATTTACAACGCGACAGTGAAGTGTTTCGATGGAACCTTTGGCTGGAATGCACACGCGCCGTACAACGGTGTGCTGGTCGCTGCCGGTGGCCCGGAGGTGCCGGAGCCACTCGTTGCGCAATTAAAGATCGGCGGACGTCTCGTCATTCCCGTTGGCCCGACGCGCGAAGCACAAAGCCTCGTGCGCGTCATCCGAAATGAAGAAGGATACGAGCGCGAAGATCACGGGCCATGCGCCTTTGTTCCGCTTATCGGCCGCTATGGGTGGACGACGGACGAGACAAAATAGCTCATTCAAAATTGGAGCAGAGACGCGGACAAGTTTATGGATTCACTGCCCGAACTATTTAATCAAATCAAGCATCTCCTCAATCCGAAGGAGATCATCGAATTTCTAACAACCAAAGGCATCATGCTGACCTATGCCGGGCTGGCCTTTATCGTATTCGCGGAGACGGGGTTGGCGGTCGGCTTCTTTCTGCCGGGTGATTCGTTGCTCGTCGTCGCCGGGCTATTCGCCAGAGCCGGAAAGCTCAACGTCGCCATCCTGCTGAGCCTGCTGTTTGTTGCCGCCGTCGTCGGCGATGCCGTCGGTTACTACTCTGGACTGAAGCTCGGACCGCGCATCTTCTCCCGGCAGAAGTCGCTGTTCTTTCGTCCAAGTCATCTGCAGAAGGCGCAAGAGTTTTATAACAAGTACGGCGGCAAGACGATCATCATGGCGCGGTTTGTGCCAATCGTTCGCACCTTTGCGCCGATTGTTGCCGGTGCGGCGCAGATGCCTTATCGCCGCTTTGTGGCCTACAACGTGGTGGGAGGCTTTCTGTGGGTCTTCAGCATGATCCTCACCGGATACTTCTTGGGCCAGATTGTTGAATCGCAGTTCGGCATCAAACTGGATGAGCACATCGAGAAAGTTGTGATCGTCGTCGTTTTCTTATCTCTACTGCCGCCGGTGATTGAATATCTCAAATCTCGTCGCGAGAAGAAGCGCGCTGCGGCAGCGAATCTCCGCATTTGACATGCATCCTCATCTCACATAAAATCTGCGCGTCCTTCCCGTTGGTACATACAGTTATCGGGGCGTGGCTCAGCCTGGTAGAGCGCTCGGTTCGGGGCCGAGAGGCCGGAAGTTCGAATCTTCTCGCCCCGATTTGTCGAGGGTCGCAAAACTAAGTTTTGCGACCCTCGTTCTTCATTCACTTGCACCTTACAGACGTACATACCGCTATGAGTTGCCTTTTCTGCGTGTGGTGCTAGTAGTCCGTCACGGTTAATTTGATGAATGCTCTTTGAACCGGTAAAGTCTGGTCAAACAATCCACCAGGAGGAAGACCAGAGATGCCGAAAAAGAAATACCTTGTCACGCTGACGGACGAGGA
>JACCTF010000043.1 GCA_013812565.1 Pyrinomonadaceae bacterium
AATCGCCGCGTGGGAGAAAGAGCGTAATGAAAAGCAGGCGACCATCGACTGGCGCTTTTCGGTCACGGATGCGCGTGACAAGTTAAAGCGCCTTTATCCATCGCAATCACCATGATGAACTACTAGTCACAGAGTTGAACTAACGACTCTGTGACTAGTTCGGCTTTGCACGCTTTTGTAAACAGTTCACGTGTCCCATTATTGCAAGTTCTGCTTTATAGTCTCTCGTCCCCTTCGGCAGCTTCGCCCCTTCAGCACCTGTGTAGGTTCCTAATCTCTAAACTGTCCGGCATCCCAGCAGAACAGCTTCCGATAAACAAAGGGTTTTATACTGGGTGGCCTTTATGTCGGCTTACAGATGTTTGGTAGAATCTTCAACCATAGTGATTGAAGATAGATGCGCTCGCGTGAGCGGCGCACCAAACGTGCATTAGGGAAGGTGGGCAAGCAATGATTGAACGTGAACTTGAAGTCGTTGACCAGGCAGCAGAAGAAGCTGGCGACATCGCAATCCAACTCGCAAACTTGCGAGACTCGATTGACGCTCAACCAACAAATGAAGCAAAGCAAGCGCTTGTCACTGCAATTGAACGGATCGACAATCTCGCAGACGTATTAACTGCGCTCAGTATCGACCTTGCCCACGTAAATCGCACATTGAAGAAAGAGTAGCCGCGTCGGGGCCGCAACACTACTTATCACTGAACTTTTGCAAATTTAGACGAGCTGCAAATGAGCCTTGATTTTCTCAGGTTGCCAATGATCCAACGTGGCACGTTCAATCGCCCAGGTGATCGTCTTGCCGAGCGTCTCGCGCAGGGCTGCCCGACAGGCTTCGCCGATGGTCGTCAGCGTCGTTTGCGCCCAAGCACTCACACGGCATTGACGCAACTGTGCTACCAGCAGACTGTGCACCAGCAAGACGAGGTACATATGCCTGGTCTGGCCCTCGCCGCTCCGCAGTTGACAGTCGCCGAGCCCCAAATGTTGTTTGCCGTCTCGATGCAAGGTTTCCGTGCCTGTCCAGCGTCCGCGATAACTCGTCAAGCTGCGGGTCACTTCCCAGTGCGTTTGATTGGTGACGAGAATCTTGACCGGCTCTTTGCCGTTCCAATGATCCCACAAGATGACGATCCGCACGGCGTGATTGACCTCCGGCAGCCAGATCGTCTTGGTAAAGTACCATTGCGTGCGCTCCCCAATCCGCAACTTCTTGCGCGCTGCGAGCGGAATCTGCGTCGCCATTTCTTCGGCTTTCATCTCCACGCCGCGGAACCAGACACGGCGATTAAACTTCAAATCGCCGACGTAACCGCGCTGATGCCCGTCGATATGATTGAGCACTGGTGCATTGGTGAAATAGATGTCAAAGGTGAAGGTTCCCGGAATCTCTCTTTCGACGACCCAGTCGACCAATTCGCTGCACAAAACCGTGTGGTTCTTGAAAGTCGCCAGTCTGAGTTCTTCTTCACTCGCGGCTGCAAGTCCGCCCTTCAGCGCCTTGAGTTCGGCCGCTTTCGCCTCGCAATCCTCGCGCTTGCGAAAGCGGCGAAACTCCAGCGCATAATGTTTGCCCGAGGGACACACATAGTTGGCGATCAAATAATCGTGCGCGATCTTGTGGCGCTGCTCGGCGTGATCCCAGAAGTAGCCGGCATCTTCAATCAGCTTGCCCGCTTTATCCACCAGTGTGTTGTCAATCGGGATGATCCCGCGCTCGCTGTAGCGCGTCTGCGAGTCCTGTTGATGCCACTCCAGTCGGCGTTCGTTGAGTTCTTGCGCATCCCACGGAGCTTCTGTCAGCCAGCGGTTGAGACACGATTGGTCGGTCGTCTCGGCAAACTCGGCATTGATGCCAGTGACATTCTTCTTGGCCGCGACCAGCAACCCCGTCAGATACTCAGCGAAGTGTTGCCGCTCCGGCTCATTGGCAAAAATATCGCCGAACTGCTTGACCGCTTGCTGCACAACTGTCGGAAACTCAACGATGGCGGGCATTGGCTCATCTCCATTGGGATTTTCAGCTCTTTGCCCGACTATCTTAGCGCGAATCGCACGTCCTGACGCGGCGTTCGCACGTTTTGCAAAAGTTCAGTCATAAGTGACGGGTAAAGCTCATTGAAAAGGTGATCGCATCGCGTAAAGACTTGAAAAAAGCTCCCTTCCGTGTATTTTGGATTCGACCAAGAAGCCAAAATCAGGAGGGAGCCAACAGTGATTGGAATCACCTGTGTGCCCGGCAAAGTATACGATTTCCTTTATCAGTTCAAGCGCCATTTTCGCTGTGTGCAAGGCTGTCATTTTCGGATATTTTGCTGGTTCCTGGTGTTGCTGATCATCGAGACAGGCAAAGGCACGATCAAATCGATGAACCGCATCGCTCCCGCGCCGATCACGTACTGGGCGATGATGCGGATGATCAGAAGCGGATGGTGGAGCCCGCAGGACGTGCTCGCGGAGATGGTCGCACAAGTCCTTGTGCTGCTTCCGCCGCCGGCAGATTCAACCCTTTACCTGATCGGGGACAGCACGCAGAAAGGCAAACGCGGGCAGCTGCATCCGTTAGGGCGGAAGCTCAAGACCAATGATTATGAGGGCTACAGCTTTGGCTTTGAGATGGTGATCCTCATTGCCAGTTGGGGCAAGTATCGATTGCCAGTCGCACTTGCACCCGTCGATCCGCAGATTAAAGGTCATCAGAACATCCTCTTTAGAGAGATGATCGAGAAGTTCATCGTGCCTGCTTGGGCGCACACCGTTATTGTTGAAGCCGACGCGGGATTTGCTGCCAACAAAACCTTCTCGCTGATTGAGGAGTGTGGCTACTTCTATGTGTTTGCGGTGGCGCGGACGAGAAAGTTCGAGGATGGCAAACACTTGAGCGATTTAGCGACTCATTTGCCGAAGATCCATTATCGAAGAGTTGCCAGCTATAAACCCGATGGACGTAGGCGTGACTATTGGACATATACTCGCAGAGCGAAGTTGAACGGACTTGGTGAAGTAACGATGGTTCTATCAAAGAAGCGGCGCAACGATAGCCCAAAGAAGATCAAAGTCATCGTCACCAATCTCAAGACGGCAACCACTGGAGAGATACTGTCTCGGTACGCGCGTCGCTGGGGAGTAGAGGTTACGATAAAGGAACTCAAGACGGGGCTCCATCTCGGGCAGATGCAGGTCACGAAAGAGGCCGACAGAGTTGAGCGATCTGTGGTGTTACCGGTGATGGCTTACCTGCTCTTAGTCAAGCTCTACCACCACGAAGAGGAGTTCAAAGGAGGGTGGAGTTTGTTTAAGCTCAAAGAGCGCTTTACAGCCGATGTTTTCAAAGAACAATTGCATCGGTCTGAGGACCGATGGAAAGAAAAACTGAATAAACTCAAGGTTGCCGCTTGATTGCGGCACCGTCACCCGTCACTTATGAGTACTTAGGGACTTCCCAAAAAACACATGCCTGAGGTGGCTCGAAAGTTGGAGGCTCAAAACATGCTCATTCTCTTGTTCAAGAAGCATTTAGCTAAAATCCTATGAAACAAAGGTGCCTCTTGTTGGGAAATACCCAACAGTATCCAATTAGCTTAACCATGCTGCATAAAACTTGAGCACCTCCAGGCCTCCAACTAGAGCCCAGCGGCCACCGCAACTGCAAAGCCCAATTTACTTGCCTCCGAACACACTGAGGCCCCCACGCTCCCATGCGTGGTGATTCAGGAAGGCCTGCATAATATTCAACCCGTATGCACCGGGCATCCGCTATTATTCGCTTACTAGGTCCTCCACTCTCGCGCTGACTTTAATCCTAGGAGGATTCTCATGATGAAGAAAGCTCAAGCGGCGACTACTCGTCGCTTCACCCCGCGCGCTACGCTGGCCGCGCTCGGCATCAAGCTCCGCTCGATGAAGTTGCTCGAACCAATCCAGATGAACGTCGAGGTCCCGCAGACTGCGGCAGACCGACTCTCCGCAGCACATCCTGAAAGCGCGGGTCGGCGCGTAGCTTGTCGTAGATTGGATTGACTTTGACATCAAGCCCAAATATGTTGCGTTCCTGCACGACTTTGTCGAGCCAGGCAAAGGCTTGTTCTTTGTCACCCAAGCGTGTGTAGGCAGTCACATATTCAATCGCCGGAACGTACTCGCCGCGCTTCTTCCTTTCGTTCAATTCTTCAAGCCGCTGCTGTGCCAGAGCGCGGACTGTCGGCTCGAAGCCCAACGCGGCATAGGTGCGTTCGAGCCTTCGCGCCTGTTCGCCCGCTCCGCTCAACGTCAGAGATTCGCCCCATTCGGCGACGGCTTCCCTTTGCATTCCCTTTTGCTCGTAAGCATACCCGATCCATTCATGAGCCGCTGCAAAATTAGGGTCTAGCTCAAGCGTCTCGCGGAACTCTGCTATTGCGCGGTCGTACTGGCGGATGATGAAGAATATTTTCGCCTGGGCGAAATTGTTGCGGTTCGCAATGGGGTCAAGCTCGGCGGCGCGCTGCATTTCGGCGAGGGCTTCTTCGTTGCGTCCGAAATGAGCCAAATTCACGGCGTAGTGATGATGTATTTCCGCAGAGTTCGGATTCAGTTCGATGCCGCGACGAAAGGCGCGTTCGGCAGCAGGCCAGTCGCGGTAGTAATACAGTTTGACGGCAGCCAGCGCGTTATAAGCTTCGGCCAGCGTGTCGTCTAAGGCTAACGCTTTGTTAGTCGCGGCCTCCGCCTTCGGCCAATTCTCGTTGGGCGGCAACCGGCCGGTTGCCGCCGGAAGAGCGTAGTAAAGTGCTAAACCTGCATAACCAAGCGCGTAATTCGGGTCGAGGTCAATCGCCTGCTGAAAATACTCGCGGCTCTTTTCATAAGCCGGCGCGGGGTATTTGTACCAGTAAAAAAGTCCCTTCAAATAAGCTTGATATGCTTCACCGTTTTCCGTACCCCGCTTGGTCAGTCGCTGTTGCTCTGTACTCGTCAAGCGCAAGCGCAACTTTTCCGATACATCGCGCGCAATCTCACGCTGCAAAGCAACAAGGTCGGTCAGCTTGCGATTGTACTGCTCGCCCCAAAGCTGATTACTGTTGCGCGCATCAACAAGGGATATGTACAACGCCAAGTCATCGCCGCGCTGCACCATTCGCCCGTTCAAAATTGCATGGACGTTCAACTCCGAGCCAACTTGCTGCGGTTCAACCTCCTTACCTTTGTAGCGAAACACGGAACTGCGCGCCTTCACATTAAGTTTCGGCAGTTGCGACAAACTACTAATCAGCGACTCGGTGATCCCGTCCGACAGATATTCGACATCGGCATTGCCGCTTTCGTTGACGAACGGCAGCACGGCGACGGATTCGATTGGCGTTGCGTTTGCCGAATGACGAACGAGAAACCAATACCCCAAGCCAACCGCCGCGAGAAGCAAAACCGACAGCATCACGACGAAGCCGCGTTTGTGATTTTTGATTTCACTAACCGGGTATTCCACACCCGAAGTCGGACGGGCGGCAAGAATTTGCGTGGTGTTTTTCGTTTGCGAGTCAAGCTGTTTATTCGTCGCTGCCGCGCGCTCAATCCCGGTTTGAATCTCAATCTGCTTTTTCAAATGCTTGAGGTCAACGAGCATATCTTTGGCGGTTTGGTAACGCTCTTCGCGGTCTTTCTCCAACGCTTTGGCGACGATTCTTTCGAGTTCCGCCGGAATTTCCCGATTGAAATTGCCCGGCAGCGCAGGTTCGGTTGTCAAAATCGCAGCCATCACGTCGCTCGACGAATCGCCCGCAAACGGCGTTCTGCCCGCCAGCATTTCATACAACGCCACGCCGAAACTGAAAATGTCAGTGCGCTCGTCAACCCGCTCGCCCTTCGCCTGTTCGGGCGACATATAACTGATCGTTCCGAGAATCACGCCTTGTGCCGTTTGATGTTGCTTGAGGGTTGTTTCTTCAAAGCCGATTGGCTTGTGCTCGACGAGTTTTGCCAGACCGAAATCCAGAATCTTCACCAAACCGTCGGGACGAACTATTATATTTTCGGGTTTGATGTCGCGGTGAACGATTTTTGCGCTGTGCGCGGCTTGAAGGGCGTTGGCAATTTGGATGGCAATGTCCAAAACTTTCGCTAATTTTATCGGCGATTCTTCAAGATGCTCGCGCAAGGTTACGCCTTCGACGAATTCGCTGACGATGTAATGTGCGTCGTCCGCTTCGCCGATTTCGTGAATAACTAAGATATTCGGATGATTCAGCGACGAAGCGGCTTTTGCTTCCCGGATAAATCTCTGGAGATTCGATTCGTGGCAACTGAGCTTTTCGCTGAGAATTTTTATTGCCACTTTTCGGTCGAGTTTTTTATCCTGGGCGAGGTAGACTTCGCCCAT
>JACCTF010000065.1 GCA_013812565.1 Pyrinomonadaceae bacterium
ACGCCCGTCAAGCGAGAGTTCACCGACGGAGAGTACATCGGCCAGCCCCTCCTCGTTGCCGAGGTCGCCGTTTGCTCCCAGGATGCCAAGCGCAATCGGTAGATCAAAGCTCGCACCTTCCTTTCTAACATCGGCGGGCGCAAGATTGATGGTTGTTTTATGGAAGGGAAAGAAGAAGCCGCTGTTATTGATCGCAGCGCGAATACGTTCGCGCGATTCACGCACGGCAGCGTCAGGCAATCCAACAATGATCACGGTCGGCGTGGAATCCGCCTCGGTGCGTGTTGGTGCAAGATCAACTTCGACGTCAACCAGGTCAGCGTCGATGCCATAGACGGCAGCGGATTGGGTACGAAAGAGCATCGCTCTCGGAGAGAAGGGTAAAGATAAAAACAGGTGGCAGGTTCCGACTTACTGAGAAGCACCTGTCACCTGTTCATTGTTTGGTAAAATCGACTTATTTTAACGCCGCCGAGGTGGCCGTGATGGAGCATGCGCGGCGGGTGATCCCGCGGGCACCAATATCTCTTGAGCGTGGGCTAACGGCACGTTGGCTGCGACACCGTTCAAGCGCGCAACCTCATCCGCCGAAGCGTTATAGCGCGTCGCGATTCTAGTAATAGTATCGCCGGCTTGTGCGCGCACCTTGACTAGGCTGCGGCCAACGGATGTCGACGTGTTTGGTCGTGCGCGAACCAGGGCGACGTTGCGCACCATTGCTCCGCTGCCAGGTACTACAAGCTTAACTCCTGCTCTGACATCAACCCCACTGTTCATTGCCTGAAGCTGAGCAACGCTTGTCCCGGTGCGGGCGGCAATCGTTTGGAGGTCTTCACCGGGCATGACTGAAGTGATGCGCGTTGAATCGCGACGATCAAACGGGACGCGCTTCAAAACTGCAACAAGCTCTCTTGCTTTCCCGGCTGGCACGTTGACTTGATACATCTCGCCGGGGGGCGTCACTTCACGCTTCAATTCAGGGTTGATGCTCTGTAGATAATCAACGCTCGTGTCGGTCGCGCTTGCGATGAGCCGCAGACTGGTCGCCGACGGAACCTTTACGATGTCATACCTCAACGGCGGCTCTGGTTGAACACTGAAGCCATACTTCTCGGGATTCTTAGCAATCAGGATAGTTGCCAAAATATTTGGTACGTAGTTACGCGTTTCCGGATGGATATACGGGTAGATGCGCCAGAAATCCGCCGTTCCGACGCGTCGGATTGCGCGATCGATGTTGCCCCGGCCGGTGTTGTAAGCACCGAGGGCGAGTTCCCAATTGCCGTTATAGTATCTGGCAAGATCTCTTAAGTGGCGCGCTGAAGCACGCGTTGCTTTCTCAACACTGTTGCGCTCATCAACCCATGCCGTTTGCCGTAAACCGTACTGCGCGCCCGTACCCGCAATGAACTGCCACATTCCAGCGGCGGCTGCATGTGAGTACGCGGTCGGACGCCAGGCGCTTTCAACCTGCCCGAGCCACACGATGTCTTCGGGTACACCTTCCTCCCTAAAGACCCGGCGCGCCTCCTTTGTATACCGCCCCGCGCGACGCAGCCCCGAAACCATCGTTGCGCGTCCGCGTCCCTGATAGTAGTTAATAAACTGCTGGATCAGTGGGTTTGTATCGAATCCAAAGTTGACGGCGGATTTAGCTACCTCCAGCTTAGCAACATCTTCAGTGGAGACGCTCTGTTCTTCCGGCGTAAGCTCAAGCCGACTTAGTTCGTCAAGCGGCGATGGCTCGAACTTTTGTTCGCGGAATCCTATCTGCGAAGGCTGTGTGGATTGCGGAATTGTCGTGCTGGCGGCGGTCGTTGAGTTTTGCGCAAGCAGTGCCCCCCCGGCAGGCTGTGCTTGCTGTAGGGGAACTTCTTCGCGATAGATACGCTCAACTAATTGCAGGTAGTAGTCGCGCAAACGCGGATTTGAACGGACATCCATGCCGGATTCGAGAACTACATCCACTGCCCGATCAAACTCGTCGCGTGCCTGCTCGCGCTTGTTATCATCGAGATTCAACTTGCCTTGCTTAAAATGGTTTTCTGAGCGCGAGATGATTTGCAAAACGCGTGCATCATCTCTCTCCACTTCGCTCAAGGCACCGCGCAGATGGGAAGCTGATGGCATTTGGGCATGAAGAAGTGTAGCTGGGGCGACGAGCGTGCTTAAAAAAGCCGCGTAGACGATCAAGCGTGGGTAACTCGTAGTCATTAATCGTCGTTCTCCTTAAATATTATGAAATCTATAATAACTGATAACTGCGGCCAGAGCACGCGCCGCGCGAGGTCACTTTTGCTACCAAATTTGGTATTGGCAAAAGCCTTTGTGATGATCATCGGTTCTGCCAGTAAAGCTTCTAAACTAATGGCAGGAGCGCACTTATAGCGGCGGAAGGTAGCACAGCGGCCGAGGTTATGTCAAACATTCCAGTTCATCTAAAATGATAGAGCGAAGCAGCAGGGTTTTCCTTACAGAAGCAACGCCCCGAGTAAAGGATGCCTAGTCGGGATGGGAAGTTGTCGCACAATCTGGAATTCGCAAAAATTTGCCGCCCATTTCTTTAACAAGGTGATTTCAAACAGAGCTTATGTAATTCGAGCAGTCGCTGCTTGCGGCAAACGCGTGCGTCGTGGCGTAGCTGCTGTTGGCGGTTGCGCCTGCTCTTTTAACGCTTCACGAAAAACTTGTTGCACATCATCAACAAAAACAATTCGCAGATTGGCAAGCAGTTC
Source organism: Pyrinomonadaceae bacterium (assembly GCA_013812565.1). Classification (GTDB taxonomy): domain Bacteria; phylum Acidobacteriota; class Blastocatellia; order Pyrinomonadales; family Pyrinomonadaceae; genus JACCTF01. Next base: position 2,736 of record JACCTF010000065.1, read on the forward strand.
CTTTGGAATTTCATCAAGGTCGCGTCGATTCAGTTGCGGCAAGATAATTGTTGAAACACGTGCGCGCCTCGCTGCCAGAACTTTCTCTTTTACGCCGCCAACCGGAAGGACGTTGCCACGCAAAGTGATCTCGCCGGTCATTGTGACATCTCGCCGCACCGGGCGGCCGGAGAGTGCTGAGACCATAGCCGTCGCGAGCGTGATACCGGCTGATGGCCCGTCTTTTGGAATTGCCCCCTCAGGAATGTGAATGTGCAGGTCGTAATTAGCGAAATCATCTTCGTTGATGTTGAGTTCCTTGGCCCGCGACTTAGCATAGGAGAAGGCTG
>JACCTF010000069.1 GCA_013812565.1 Pyrinomonadaceae bacterium
CGAATGGGACGCGCGGCAGCGTCGTCGCACAGACTTCAGTTTGTCGTGTCGCCTCAGTCACAGACTCAAGTCTGTGCGACATCGTTCCCATCTGCAGTGAGTCGATTTAGTACGTGCTTCACCACACACCAATCTGCTGAAGCGGCAGATTCTCGTCCATACTCTGCAAAAAACTTATCACGCAGTGACGCTTAAACAAGCCTTACGGCGTGATAAGTTCTTGCGTCACCTCTAATTTGCCGAAGACTTCTACCGGCCGCTCGTACGCCGTGCGCGCCGCCCATCGTGACAACGTCAGGTCATTAGTGGTAAATCTTTGCGCGCAGAAACGTGATGACTTACTGCTAATCTGAGGTCCATGTTCTTCGTCGCTCTAACCTTTATCCTTCTTTTTGAGCTTTTGTGCATCTGCGCGCTGCTAGTTACGCTCGGCCCGACCGCGCGTCATCTCGCGGAGCTTGACTGGCGTGTGTTGAGGTCAAACATCCGGCGCAGCGTGATGCCAAGTCGGCAAGCGGAAGAATGGCCCGATGTGATAGAGGTTGATTAGTGAGCGTATGCCAGCCTGCGACCTCCGCTTCGTCTGTTGTTGGAACCGGCGTCCGATTCGTCATCTATAATCCATACACAACAACTGAGGATACCGTTGGGAAGACAGCAGAGGCAGGCCGGGGTGGGTTAAGGGTGACTCCCGGCCCTATGGCTTTTTCGGCCCTCGGTCTTCATGCGCGCATTCTGTTCACAACCGGCGGACGGGGCATAGCCGGCCCGGAAGCTTTTTGTATGCCCGATGCTCACCACGCCGCCATCCTCGCCGTGCATGTAATCACGGTGTCCAAGTAATATAAATCTTCATCTTGACGAATACTTTTTTCGAGCGTATAAGAAAGGCATGAGCATGCTAACGACAAAGCAGGCGGCCGAGCGCTTAGGTGTGAGCGTGCGGCGGGTTCATGCCTTGATACAGGATGAACGCCTTCCCGCCGAAAAGCTCGGACGGGATTATGTAATCAAAGAGGCAGACCTCAAACTCGTTGCTGATCGTCCTACCGGTAGACCCCCCAAACAAGCGACCGCCGCCGGAAATAGTAAACGGGAATTGCAGCCCGCAGAGAAGACCACGCACAAGCTCAACGAAACTTTCAGAAAAGCCCTGGAAGGCAATCAGCAAGCAGGTAAGAAGGAAGGCCGTAAGAAGTAGACATGCCCTTTACTAATGGAGAGATTCGATGCAGGACGGAGATATTGAAGGAGACGAAGTAGAGATAATTACGGTAGCCGATGACGGGGGCCGGGGTGTGTTTGTGTCGTGCGGCGTAGATTTAAGGCCCGGTGATCTTGTCGCGGGGCTGTGTGATCTTATCGCCAAAGTTACGCAGGCGGCGCTCGATCATCCTCGAGCCACGCGCGCGGGCGAACTGGAATTGGGTGATGACGACATGGAATCAGACGATGATGATACGGTGTCTTGACGAAGCGACATAAGCGTTGCTGTTAGAACTAAATCGAACCACACGGGCAGAGTGGTACAAAATGGAAGACCTCACCGCCGCAGACGCTTCTCGATTGCGGAATGCGGATATGGGATTGCGGACTGGCAGACGAAAATAGGCAGTTTCTGCTGCTTCTTCAATCCGCATTCCGCTGGTCCCAAATCTACAATTTAAAGGTCTCTGCGGTGAAAGTCAGCTACGCAACAGTCACGAATAATCAAGTGTCCCATTATCATGTGGGTTGATTTAGAGAATAGCTTGCTTGAGTTCGAGCGGCGGCTACCACCCGCCGTGACCATCTGAGACGAAGAAAATTAGAAGGCTGCCGAAACGAGTCGGCAAGCGGAAAGGGATTAGGAAAGTGATGCATGCCAAAGACACGAACGAGCCGAACCCAACTTCTAAATTCGCACCCGCCCCAATCATCGGCAGCGAGGACGTCGAGAGATTCAAGCGGCGCGCAGAGAAGTTAGGATTAATTATTCATAAACAGTTTCAACGTCAGAAGCATGTGGAGGAAGGTAAGAAGTGAAAGATGTCGGCAGCAAGGCGACGCCCGAAGTAATTAAGACGTGGGTGGAGGTTTATCAACTCTTTCAGGAGTGTACCGGCGAACGGCGAGAGAGGTTGCAACAAGTCGCCGACCGGCTCGGCGTCAGTTTCAAGGTTGCCCGCCGTCGTCTTCGTAACTATGAAGCGATGAAGAAAGGCGGTAAGAGGTGACGGGAAGGAAGCTTGTCGGTCGCGACGTGAAACATTATCTGGTGAAACGTCCGAACAAAATCTTGAGCAGCAGGTTAAGTTGGAATCAGGTGCAGGCCGAACTGCTGGAGAAATGCAGTGAAGCGGATGAAGCCATGCTGTTCAGGGGCATTGTTACTAATGATGGTACGGAATATCGCGACATGTACGCCGATAGCAGAACAGAGGTGACCGAGCACGCCAGCTAGAAAAAGATGGCGGAAGATAACGAGCGCCACACCAAACGAAATTGTGAAGGTTCGACAAGCCTTCTCATAAATAGTCGTGCAGCCAGCCTCTCAACATGAGCAAGTCCTTGCGTATGGCGGCAACGACTTTAGACTTATCTATCGTTAGAATCTTGGCACCGCTTTCGGCACCTCCGAGCGGATACTCGCAATGCAACTGCACCGGCCCGGAAAACTTTGCGTCCCGCAACATTGAAAAGAAACGCTTGAAGTTCACCATCCCTTCCCCGAGCGGACACCACTGGGGAACCCACACGCCTTTAGCATTTTGTCCCCACTTAAAATCCTTGATCGCGATGCCTCTCATCCAGGGGGAGATCAAGCGAGTGCTGTTGATCCAACCTCCCAAGCCGCCCTCGATGGTGGCATGGGCAATATCGAAATTGACGCCGACCCAAGAGGCATTAAGATCCTTGAGTACAAGCCAGAGGTCCCAGATGGAGGCACCCACCTCGGAGCCGGAGTGGGTATGGTACATGGCGCAAACTTTATACTTCTGATTCATCTCCGCCAGTTTGGCTGCCTCTTGTTTGATTTCGGCGAGACGTTCGGGGATCGACTTGGTGTCGTCGTAACGGAAGCCGCCCCAGCGGTAGCACGGGATTCCCACATTGCCAATGGCCCGGAGCATAGACTCGGCGTGAGGCGTGCGAACGTCAACGATTCCGGTGGTGATGGTCGGAAGTGTGAGACCGGCCTTCCGGATAATCTCGGCGACTTTCGGCAAATCTTGTGCGGCGCGCTCGGGCAGAATGTGGCCCCCTTTACGGAGGGTTAAATCCACACCATCAAACCCGATCTCCGCCGCGGTCTGGGCCATCGCTTCCCAGTCAAGCCACTGCAGGTGCTTGGAGAAAATGCAAACCTGGAGGGGCGCTGGAGTTTTCTCCTGCGAAGATGCGGCCGCCGTATAGCAGGGAAGCATAGTGTGGCGGGGAAACTCAGCCATGACGGCCGCCCCGCCCGCAGCCTGGAGAAAATCTCGACGTGAGATTTTCTCCTCGTCTTCTTCACTTCGCATACTCATTCTTCCAAATCAACACACAACATTTGAACAGGGATGGACAGGATGGACCAAAGCGAGAAGCAGCAGCGCTTGTTTCGCTATGTTGTTTATACCCTGTGCATCCTGTTCATCCCTGTTCCATCTACTTCTTTGCTTACGAGATTCGATAGATGAAACCCTTGTTGTCGTCAGAAATATAGAGCGCGCCGTCAGCGCCGACCGCCAGTCCGGCGGGTCGCCCTGATACCTTCCCATCCTTGAGCCAGCCGCTCACGAAATCTTCAATACCTACCGGTCGATTGTCCTTCATCAAGACACGCACCACCTTATAGCCGATCTTCTCCGAACGCGAAGACGAGCCGTGCAGGGCGACAAACATCTGGTTACGATATTCGGGTGGAAATTGCCTTCCGGTGTAGAAGCGCAGATCAATCGGCGACGAGTGAGGTTCAAGCTCCAGTGCGGGCGGCACAACCTCGCTGGCTGTGACCGTGGCCTTGGCATCTTTAAGATCAGGGTTTGGCTCGTTGCGCCCGACGAAGTAGGGCCAGCCATAATGCTTTCCCTCTTCGATGCGATTGATCTCGTCAGGTGGCTTCTCATCACCGAGTTTGTCTTGTCCCATATCATCAGCCCAGAGCGCTTTAGTCCGCGGGTCCCAATCAAATCCGATGGCATTGCGCAGCCCTTTTGCAAAGGGACGCCCGCCTGTTCCATCCGCGTTGTACCGCATGATGGTCGTGCGGATGGTGTCTTGCTCCTCGCACGAATTGCATGATGAGCCGATTGAGACGTAGAACTTGCCGTCAGGGCCGAAGGCGATAGAGCGGGTCCAGTGCGACGTGGTTGAGACCGGCAGGTCAATGAACTTCTCCGGCAATCCCTCAATCTTGCCTTTAGCGTAACGCATTCTGAGCACCGCCGGATTAGTCGCAATGTAGAGATAATCGCCGCGGAAGGCGAGACTATGCGGGCGGGTGAGTCCACTAGCCACCACCTCGACTCTGTCCGCACGATTGTCACGATCCCGATCAGGCAGGGCGACAACCTCACCCTTCGATTGGCGAGCAACATAGAGTACGCCGTCAGGACTAACCGCCATCAGACGCGCTCCTGCTAAATCGGAGGCAAAGACAGAGATGGTGAACCCCGCGGGCACCTTGAGGTCTTCGAGCGGGGGAAGGGGCGGGGGTTGCGGTGCCTGCTGCGGTGCTGCTGCCGGGGTTTGACCAAGAGCGGTTCCATAGCAGAGACAAAGAACGAGGTAGAGCATTCCACAGATCATGCGTGCATAGTGAGGGCGAATGCCCGAATTTATATTCTTCACAGATTATCTCCTTCAGCTTTTTCGCGAATGAATTACGCCACAAATTCGGTGAGGCGGCATAGTATCATCTAACCTTCCAAGATGGGTGGCTCGCTTGACAAACACATACTAAGCTAAATTCGCGGGCACATACACAGACCAAATTTATGTTTTATAATCCGACCCTATATGGAAAAACAATCGCTGCCTCGCCCGCCAATCGAATTGCTTGATCTTGCGACCGGCTATCAAAAATCGAAGACGCTGTTCGCGCTAATCGAATTTGCTCTGCCGACGCTGCTCGCGCAGAAACCGCTTTCGCTCGCAGAGATTGCGCCACTTCTCCGGGTTCATCCGGTCGCTGCGGATCGGTTCTTGAACGCATGTGTGGCGCTCAACCTGCTCGAACGAGTTGATGGCGTGTTCCGCAACACCTGGCTCTCCGAACGCTTCCTTGTCAAAGGCGGCCCGGCATACCTCGGCGATCAGTTCATGAACTATGACCAAACATCCTACCCGCTGTGGACATCTCTCACGCGCAAGATTCAGGAATGGCAGCCCGG
>JACCTF010000085.1 GCA_013812565.1 Pyrinomonadaceae bacterium
AGCAAACGCCCTTCGGCGATGGCTAACCGCTGTCTGGCAGCGAGCAGATCAGCGCGGCGTGAAAAGCCTGTTTCCGCCAACCGCTCGACTGTGAATCCCGAAGGATCAAGGAACTGTGATGATGAAAGCTGAGTTGTTTGCAGCGCGCTCGGTGCGGCTTCTCCCGCACCGGTCGCGCCGCCTTGTCTGCCTTCGAGCGTGCCGGGTCGCGGCGGAGCGGGTGTCTGCGCAGGCGTCTGTGCTCCTACCATTTGCACTCCGAACACAACGGTCATCACCATAATGCACTTAATGTTTAGCCACCGACGACGACGCTGCTTGTTCTCGGCTTCACTCATTCTGATTCTTGATACCGCCTTCGCCATCAAACTCCCCGATGATGCTCCCCGCGCTCCTCGCCACTACAAGCAAGGGCGCTGAAATCGGTGTGCGGAAGCCTTTAAACGGTAGCAGCCTCTCCCTTAATCCGGTCACGTCGGGCGCTTCGTAAGACGCGGTAGACGCCTGTCACGGCTAAGCCTAGTCCGGCGAGCGAGCCGAGCACGATGAGCGCCGTGCGCGCCCACCCGCTTTCGCTATCAACCGCTGCCGGAGGGGACGCGGCTACTTCGACTGCGCCGTACTGCGCCGTCTCGGTCTCACCGCCGATACGGACGCGCGCCGCAAGCTTGTACTTCCCCCCTGGAAGCGGCGGCAACTTCACTTCATAGATTCCCGGCGTCGAACCTGCATAAGCTGCTGCCTCGACGGGCGCGCCCTCTTCCCCGATGAGCGTTATGACGACCTGCGCATTTCCGATTGGCTCATTCGTGGCAAAGCGCGTGACGAACAGCCGGGCGGCAAGTTCTTTGTCCGGCGCAAGGGACGGGTGTTTAACCGTAACTTCGTAATCGCCGATGCGCGCTACCCGCGTCACCATGCCTGCTCCGGCAGAGACGACTGGTGCTTTCTCATCGCCGTGATCTTCACCGCCGTGTGCGTACACCGGTGTGATGGAGAAGAAAAGTGCCGCGACCGCCATTACTAAAATGTTCAACTCTATTTTTGCCATGTGATTAATCATTAGCCTCGTGATACTTCTCGATCACTCATAGGACTAGCCACCGGAATGAGCTGGTTTAATCGTCCATCTTCGTTAACCTGCTTTGCTGAAATGACGGGCGCGAGCGGCTCACGGCACTTCGGGCACACACCGGGACGCAGCGATGCAAATCCCCCTGTTGGACACTTGAAGAAGATGCCGCCTTCGTGATTAGGTGTGGCCGACTTGAATGGTGCTTCTGTACTCATGTGCTTGCGGCTTTGCTTGCAGTGCAAGCACCGTTCCGCTGTTTAGTCCATTGGGTAACTTTGATTTGCTGGCGTTTTAGAATTGTGGCAGGAGAAGGGTGTTACTGTTGTCTGTTTACAGACAGCTGCTGTTTGTAAACAGACAGCAACCGTATCTCAAGGAAGATGAATACCGTTACGGGGTATTGCTATGAGGAAGTGCCGCAGTAAAGTTTATGCGGCTCGCGCTAACGTTACAACATTCAAATCTTGCAAATGATTCCGGAGCTATGCAACTAACCAACCTTACGGCCACTCCACTTTACACAGACTTCTTCTCTAGTCAATACGTGATGGCTATAATCACGATTACGTCATTATCGAGAAGGAGGAGATTGATTAAAGATGATCGAGCAAGAACAGAATGGAACAGGAGCGCGCAGGCGCGGCGCAAATCGAGTGGCATTCGCAGGGGCAGCCGTCCTTGTGCTTGCGACGATTGCCGGGGTATCAGCACTAATCGTGAGAGCGCAACGCACAGGGGATGCAGCCACATCCACATCTGCCGTAAAGACTGAGCGTGTCATCGTCGGGATTGAAGGTATGCACTGTGGGAGTTGCGCCAGCGGCATCAAGGCGATGCTCAAAAGAACACCAGGCGTCGTCTCCGCCGAAGTCAACTTTGAAAGCAAAGAGGCGAATGTCGAGTATGACCCGGCTGGCACATCGCGCGAGAAGATCGTCGAAGCGATCACCAATATGGGCTACAAGGCGAGTGTCAAAGTATAGTCAAAGATTGAAGACGGTTGATAGCGGGCGCGTACTTATCCGAGCAATGCGTCCGCTATAATGTTTGCGCGAGACGCGCGAAGTAAACGCTCAGTACGACGAGCGCGGTTCCGCTTACCACCTCGGCGATGCGCCGCGCCCGCCCCATACGCGCGAGCCACGCTCCCACAGTTCCCGCAAATATCCCCAACAACAGAAATGGCACTCCACGCCCGACAGCATATGAGAGCGATAACGCCGCGCCATACGCCGGGCGTCCGATGGCGGCGGCAATCGTCAGCAACAGCAGGAGCGGTCCGGCGGACGTGGTCACGGTCGCCACGCTGTAGAGGAGTCCGTACAGAAATGCTCCCGCGATGCCGCCGCGCTTACCGATCTCGGGGTCTGGAACACGGCGACGCAGTGCAGGTCCGAAGATCGCCGCCAGCCCTGCCGCAAGCGAAAACACCGCAGCGCCGACGGCGAACGCGGCGTTCCAACGCGAGAGTAGCCGACCGGCATAGGAAGCCGCCACACCGAGCGCGAGCAGGCTCAAGACTACGCCGAAGAAGAAGGCAAGCGACAGAAGCACACCTCGCCTGCGGCGCTTATCCTCTGGCGCTCCTTCAACCTGTGATCCCACATATCCGACAACCCCTACGCCCGCAGGGAGTGTGCA
>JACCTF010000108.1 GCA_013812565.1 Pyrinomonadaceae bacterium
TCTCCCGAACTGCTCGGCCCCGACGAGATTCGCCACTACCAACTTCACCTCGTCCATACACGCCACGTCTCGTGGAGCACCTTCAACCAAGCCGTCTGCGCGCTGCGCTTCCTCTACCGCATCACGCTTGGCCGTGCGTGGTCGGTCTCGCACATCCCATTCCCTAAACAAGAGCGCAAGCTGCCGGTCATCATGAGCCCGGGCGAAGTGCTCCAGTTCCTTAATGCGATCACCAGCCTCAAGTATCGCGCCATCCTGATGACCGCTTATGCTGGAGGCCCAGCGCCTCTCAGAAGTAACTCACCTGTGCGTCTCAGACATCGACTCTGCGCGCATGACCATCCGCATCCAGCAGGGCAAAGGTCACAAAGATCGGTATGTAATGCTCTCTGACGTGCTGCTCCAGATCCTACGCCGCTACTGGCAGGCGGCACGTCCCACGACCTGGTTGTTTCCGAGTTCTAAGCCAGGCCATCCCATCAGCGCATCGGCCGTGCAGCGTGCCTGCCAGCGGGCGGCTCGTGATGCGGGCCTCTCCAAACAAGTGACAGTGCGGATGCTGCGCCATTGCTTTGCCACTCATTTGCTCGAAGCGGGCACGAACATTCGTGTCATCCAGACGCTGCTCGGGCACAGCAGCGTGAGCACTACTCAACGCTACACCCACATCTCTGCGGGGACACTACGCGCGACACACAGCCCCCTCGACGATCTGGCACTCGCACCTCAGACGGACATCACGGATGCGCCGCCGGCCTGGGCTGGAGATCGCTGACGTCTTTCGTCAGCACGGAGAAGCGTATCGGGTGACGCATGGCGCGACGCTGTTGCCAGAGCAGCGGCGCGTGATGCGTGCCATCGAAGAATGCCGCACTGCCGCGCTTGGCGGCCACGTTTCGGAGTGTGATAGCTGCGGTCATCAAGTGATCGCGTACAACTCGTGCCGCAACCGCCACTGCCCGAAGTGCCAGTCATTGAGCGGTGCGCAGTGGGTCGCCGCGCAGCAGGCTGATCTGCTGCCGGTCGACTATTTTCACGTCGTCTTCACCGTGCCGGAAGAACTCGCACCGCTCGCTCTACAGAATAAACGCGTCGTTTACGACATCCTGTTCGCCGCCGCCTCGCAGACGCTGCTGCAGATCGCCGCTGATCCACAGCACATGGGCGCCGAGATCGGCTTGCTCGCCGTGCTCCATACGTGGGGGCAGAATTTGATGCACCACCCACATCTGCACTGCGTGGTGCCGGGCGGCGGCCTCTCACCAGACGGGAAGCAGTGGTTGTCGTGCCGCACTGGATTCTTCCTGCCAGTCAGGGTGTTGTCGCGGCTGTTCCGGCGGCTGTTTCTACAAAACTTACAACGGGCTTTCGAGCGCGGCGAACTCTGCTTCCACGCAAGCCTCGCGCACTTAGCACAGCCGCGTGCCTTCGCCGACCTGGTCGGTCGTGCGCGCCGCAAAGAATGGGTTGTTTACGCCAAGCCACCATTTGGTGGACCTTCGCAGGTGCTCTCGTACCTGGGGCGCTACACGCACCGGGTCGCGATCTCGAACGATCGCTTGGTGAAGATGGAAGATGGTCAGGTGACGTTTCGCTGGAAGAACTACCGTCGTGGCAACCAGCAGGGCACGATGACGCTCGCGGCCGCGGAGTTCATCCGCCGCTTCCTTCTGCATGTATTGCCGACGGGGTTCCAACGCATTCGCCGATACGGATTGCTGGCAAACCGCGGTCGCTCAAGCAAACTCGCGGTGTGTCGTCGATTGCTCGGCGTCGCCGAAGATGCAGTTCAGCCGAAGGCACCGCGTGAAGGCTACCAGGCAGAGTATGAAACTGTGACGGGTGAGTCGATAGTGCGCTGCCCGGTGTGTCGCACAGGCCAGATGCAGCGTGTCGAGATGATTGCAGCCGTGCGCGTGGTTGGTGCTTGGGGGAGCGTGCCACCGCGCCCCTCGCGCCTGGATACCTCATAGCCAGACAGAGGAGCGCAACCAGCACGAACAGATGTCTCGAAGCGAGCCGCCTTGTGGCTGGTTAGGCGAACTGCGTTTATACTTTGGTAGTAGTACCAACGCAAGACGGGTCGGCGCTGTCCTAGCGCGCAGGCGATGCCGAGGTCGCTGACCTTCGGCGATGACAAAGGCTCCATTAACACATGTGGTCGGGCGCAAGATACTCTACGAAGCGGAGCGCAGACGATACAACCGCCATAGGTGAGTGGCGGTTTAGTTCAACTGCATTCCATCCGCAATGCTCGCGAGAACGGAGGTTGAGCAGTTATGGTGTGAGTGAGTGTCGCGAGACTGCGGATAGAATCCTATAGTGCGATTCGTTTCTCCGAAACTATACTTCCGAGGAAGAATAGGGGATGGAGAGCATAGAAGTAGAAATACCTTCTTTGACAACTTCATCAGTATGCAAGTGAAATTCTTGCCCTCCAAGTGTCGGAGTGAAAGCGTATCCCCTGCGGTAGCGACCGACCATCAATCCGTAAAGCGGGGATAAACGGTGGTCACTCGGAATCTGACCGGGAATCCCATCTAGCACAGCGGCATCTGGATAGACAACGAAGCCATGTTTGAAGCGTCGTCATCTATGACAAGCCTACGCAGATTATCGGCTTGCACCAAAATGGTGAAGGATAAGGGCTGGGCATTTTATAGGCTGACCCAGCGACACTCCCGAAGAAACCCGGCGTAGAGTGGCATCCTTCATGTCGCGTCAGATCCTGATGAGGAACGAAGTAACTCTGGATGGTGCTGACTCTCAGTCAGCAGGTGTCAACCGCATGCCATCCAGTAGGAGGATTCCCCAAGAAGCCAAAGCTTGGAGTAATGTCCAAGATATGCCGACGTGGGGACGGTGATCGGCAGCTGATCGGAAACAGTAGCGCTTGATAAGCCGTGAACCCGCGAGCAATCGTGAGGTATGGATGACCAGTAATGGGAAGGCGCAAGCATTCAGATCATGAGTCCCGATCTGGGATGCCTTTGACAAAGGGCCTATCACTGAGGAGCCGTGTGCGGTGACAAATCGCACGCACGGTTTTGGAGCGGAGGCGGGAGAAGTGATTCTCTCGCCTACCGTAACCGTTATGCCGCTTCGCGTATTATTGATGGCTGTCAGAAAGTGAGCTAAACTTTCGCCATGGATATTAAAGAGATCGAATCTGCCATTGCTCAACTGCCGCCCTCAGACTTCGTAGAGCTAGCCAGGTGGTTTGAGGAATTTCAAGCAAAGGTCTGGGACGAACAGCTTGAGCAGGACGTAAAAGCTGGCCGTCTTGATACGCTCCTTAAACAGGCGGGGCAGGATTTTGAGCAGGGGCTGTGCGAGCCGCTGTGAAGCATTTTGCCTCTCCACAGTTTTGGCGCCATTACCGCCAGCTCCCCCTTGAAGTGCGTAAGCTTGCCGATAAGAATTTCAAGCTGCTCAAAGCTGACCCTAAACATCCATCGCTGCATTTTAAGAAAATCGATAGGCTGTGGTCGGTTCGCGTTGGCGCGCATTACCGAGCGCTGGCCTTGGACAGGTCAGAAGGTGTTGTGTGGTTCTGGATCGGCTCGCACGCTGAATATG
>JACCTF010000144.1 GCA_013812565.1 Pyrinomonadaceae bacterium
GGATGACGTCGCTGAGTTGATCTGCGCCGCTCGGCGTCAGCATCCCAGCTGGGGGCCAGAGCAGCTTTGGCAATGGCTCGCACCGCGGCACCCGGGCGTCGGGTGGCCAGCGAGCAGCACGGCCGGCGATCTCTTGGCGCGTCGCGGCTTGGGGAAGAAGCGCCGCCGGCGGCGGCCCGCTTTCCGCCCAACATTGTCGTTGAGGTTCAAACGGAGCGCGTGCGAGCGCCGCTGGACGCCGGCGTGCCGGTGGTGCGATTGTCGCTGCCCGATCTTCCCCCGCGAGGTGCCCATCAAACCTAGAATACGTCACCGTATTCATGAAACGTAGCACTCAGACTTGATGGCTCGGAACAAGGCAAAGATCGTTTTTCGCCGATACTTTCCGGCGACGCTCGCCCATCGACTCGCGAGGGACGGCTGGACCGCGGCTCCCCCCGGACGGTTCCTCATCTGCACGATCTGATCGGCGATAAGCTGTATCAGGGGGCTCCCGAGTCAACCACAAGGTGCGGTTCGTCGCTGTCTGCGTGCAGAGTTTTCTCGGCTGCGGCGGCAAACGGCAGGCCTCGACGGGCAATGCAATCACGATTGTCGGCCCGAGCCCGCCACGCCGCACACCGCCATCGTCAACTGGGCGGCGGAGATGAAACGGTGACACTCGACACCGGCGCACGTCTTGATCGCTACGAAGTCCTCTCGCCGCTCGGCGCGGGCGGGATGGGTGAGGTCTACCTCGCTCTCGACACTCGCCTCAAGCGCAAGGTCGCGCTCAAGCTCCTGCCCTCGCAGCTCACCCAGGACGGGGACCGCGTGCGGCGCTTCATCCAGGAGGCCAAAGCCGCTTCCGCGCTCAACCACCCGAACATCATCACGATTCATGAGATCGGTGAGAGCGACGGCGCGTATTTCATCGTCACCGAGTTCATCGACGGCGAGACGCTGCGCCACCGGATGGCCGCCGAGAGCCTTCCCTTGCCGGCCGCGCTCGAGATCGCCGTGCAACTCACTTCCGCCCTCTCCGCCGCCCACGAGGCCGGGATTACGCACCGCGACATCAAGCCGGAGAACGTCATGCTGCGGCGCGACGGGATCGTCAAGGTGCTCGACTTCGGCCTCGCCAAACTGGTGGAGCGACGTACTCCATCAGTCATGGATGCCGAGGCGGCGACACTGTCAAAAGTGACCACCGATCCGGGCGTTGTGATGGGGACGCCGCAGTACATGTCGCCCGAACAAGCCCGCGGGCAGGACGTGGACACGCGGACGGATCTGTTCAGTCTCGGCGTCGTGCTCTACGAGATGATCGGCGACCGCCCGGCATTCGAGGGCGTGAACGCGCTGGATGTGATCAGCGCGATGCTGCAGAAGGAGCCTGCGCCGCTCGACCAACACCGCGCGGATCTACCGGAGGAATTACAGCGCCTCGTCGACAAGTCGCTGCGCAAGGACCGCGACGAGCGCTACCAGACCGCCGGAGATCTGCTGAATGATCTGAAACAGCTCAAGGAAGAATTGGCGTTCACCGCGAAGCTCGAACGCGCCCACCGGGTGCACCGGGGGGGAGCCGCAACCCTCCCAGCAGACGTTAGTGCGACTGCCGCAGAAACCGCACCCACAACTTCCAGCACCACAATTATCGTTGGCGAGATCAAACGGTACAAACTCGCCACGTTCGTGGCACTGCTGATCCTGGCCGCAGCCGCGACCAGTCTTGGCTGGTACTGGCGTGCGCCCGCGACGGCAACCGCGATTGACTCCATTGCCGTGCTGCCGTTCGCCAACCAGAATCGGGCCGAGGACATCGACTACCTCGTGGATGGCCTGACTGAAAGCATCATCAACAACCTGGCGCAGCTTCCCCACTTGCGCGTGATCGCCCGCGACTCCGTCTTTCGTTACAAGGGGAAAGAGGCTGACCTCATCGCCGCCGGGCGGGTGCTGGGTGTGCGCGCGATAGTTGTAGGGCGAGTACTGCAACGCGGCGGGAACTTGATGATCAGCGCAGAGCTCGTGGATGTGAGGGAGAACCAACAACTGTGGGGCCAGCAGTACAACATTCGCAAGCTCGCCGATGTGTTCGCAATACAGCGGGAGATGGCGAAAGATATTTCCGATAAACTGCGCGTGAAGCCGCCTGGCGCCGAGCAACAGCAACTTGAGAAGAAGCCCACGAATAACCTCAAGGCTTTTCAGTATTACACGCAGGGGCGGGCGTATGGCCATCGGCGAACCCGCGAGGAGCTGCTGACGGCCATCCGCTATTTCGAAAGGGCGATTGAAGAAGATCGCAATTATGCGGGCGCCTACGCAGGTTTAGCTAATACTTACGCGAGCCTTGGTGTGTACGGCTACGTCGCGCCCAGTGAAGGTCGGCGCAAGGCGGAAGACGCCGCACGCAAGGCCCTCGCGCTCGATGACAATCTCGCCGAAGCCCACATGGTACTCGGTCAAATCTACGTCTTGTTCGCTCCGTACAGTTTCTCGCTGGGCGATCGTGAACTGCGGCATGCGAGTGAACTCAGCCCTGGCTTGGCACTAGCCCATTGGTATTTGGGACTTTCGCTCGTATTTCAAGGACGTCTCGATGAAGGACAGGAGAAATTGCTGCAGGCTCGCGAGCTCGATCCACTCTCGCCAGTCATCGCGCGCTCCCTGGCGATTCCTTACTACCTCAAGCGGGATTATGCGCGGGCACTTGAGCTCCTGCGGCAGGCGAATGAGCTGGGCCCGCCTTTTGGCACTACCTTTGAGGTAGGAGTTTACATTCACAACAACTTATTCAACGAAACAATGGCGGAATTGGAAAAGGCCAGGCAGGAGAGGGAGAGTGATCCGATCTTAATTTACAGCACGGGCATGATTTACGCCGCCAGAGGGCAGCGGGCAGAAGCGCTGCAGATCATCAGCGAGTTGGAAGAGATGTCAGGCGAAAGCCTGAGCCAGGCGCACTGGATTTCCAAGATCTATGCGGCCTTGATCGAGAAGGAGCCGGCATTGACGTGGCTGGAACGTGGCTTGGCAGCGGGAGCGATCGGGTCCTTTTATAAGGACGATCCGGTCTGGGATCCGATCCGAAGCGACCCGCGATTTCGCGATTTGCTGCGGCGGATGGGCGTGCCGTCATGAGACCGGCCCCCGGGCAGACTCCTGAACGGCTCTCCGCCCCCGCACAGTCAGATGTCCTTGCCGGGCTCGGCCTTCAGGTGTGTCACGAGCGCGCCAGCGTCTCGCACGATCGTGACACACTGGCTGATCGGTCGTTGTCACGGTTCGCGAAATCACGAACGACTTCACGCCCGCCCATGACCGCCTCCCATCTTCAGCATTGCCTCGAACGTCTTGCGCCCGATAAGTAGCGTGCGAACCGGCTGAAGATCTCGGTGAAGGCGATGTCGACGTCCTTCCCGATCAGGCACCGCCAACAAAAATCTCTGTCTAACCGGCTACCCGCGTTCGGCGTCCGTCGGCCTAACGGGGGTTCCGTCAACCAGCGCTAATGGTTTACTATCGTCAGCGGCTTCCGACCTAGCGGCCCACGCTCATAGCACATTGGTCTACTGTTCGCCTACAAAGTGCTGATTCCGAGAAACCGTTCTATCCGTTCCACAAGATCGGCTCGATGTCTCGGTTG